>OMRR01000177.1 GCA_900313535.1 uncultured Eubacteriales bacterium | reverse complement strand
TGTCTCAAATTTTACATCATATAATACATCTTTATCTTCAAATTTTGCATATAACTGAACATATCCATCTTCAAAATTCGCTATAATTCCATCTTTATTTTTAGCATTATCTACATAAAAGTAATTTTTTTCTGGCATTAGACACTCTTTGAATTGATGATTTTTTCTATAATTTTCAGTTAATGCTATTTCTTTATGGAATAAGTCATATCCACTACCATCACTATCTCCAGTATCATGAACCCATATTTCTGGTACATGATTACCCAAACACAAATACAAAATTTCCAAATCATAGCTAACATTGTCTACTTTTTGACTATTTGGTTTAGGGACTGCATTACCATTACTATCATGTGTCATTTCTTTACTGTCAAGATAAATGTCATCAAGATAATAGTTGCTATCAAATTTTATTATATATTTATATCTCCAATAGCTATCATCAAGTGCTCTAAATTTAATAGTCAATAATCCTTTATGTTCAAATGGTCTAACTCCAGAAATTGAAATATCTATTCTACTTTCTTTAGATACTTCATTTAATTTTTTTATAAAATTTGCAGATGCTGGAAAATCTTCACTTAGTGTACTATTCTCATTTTTTATAATAGTTTTACATATACTTTCATATGCTTCTCTTAATATAGAACTTGACAATTTTGCACCAGTTTGTGATAAAAAAGAAGTTCCTTTTAATCTAAAGTATTTAAAATTAATATACTCTACTACATTGTTTGGAATTTCTAATTGTTTAATTATAGTTTTTAAATATGCATGAAACTCTTCATCCGTTGTAATATTATATTCTTCACATTTTAAATCTAAATTGATTACACTTTCTTCGTTAGCACTTGGTTGTTCTAAAACTATTTTCATTGACTTATTTGCCATAAATAGAATAATCAACATACCAACAATTAGCAAAACACTTATTAAAATAAATATTTTTCTCATAATTACCCCACATAGCGATATACTTTTGTGTATTTTTTTCCATCGCCCAAATAATAATACTCACCATTATTATCAATATTAAATTGGGGTTTAAATATAATATTTTTAGTATTCCCTTCAAATTTAGAATGGATTTTACCCCAGCCAAAACTTTTGCCATTATCAATATAAAATTCTATATGTCCACCTGTAACAAGTATATCACCATACTCAAGTGGTTCATCCACAAGTTTTTCTTCTTCATAACACTCAAAGTTAAATTTACTCAATAACTCATCTACACTATCACTACCATTATAAAAATTACTTGAATTATATGTCTTATATTGATAACCACTTGCATTATGTTTTAATAAGTATCCAATAACAGCACTTGCAAAACCGCTACAATCGTCATATACATATTGTCCAATATCACTATTATAATAACCAGCTCTTGAAGTAGGTGGTGTATCCGTCCTTCCTTTAGACTTTAAAAATGCATATTCATATAATTTCCAAATATCTACATTGTTTAATGGCTCAAAGATTTCATTTTCACCTACAATATGTATTGGGTCTTGATCTGCATTAAGCTTTTTACTTTGACTTTCAAGTACTTCCATCCGTTTCTTTTTCGCACCATTGCCAGCACCAGCTAAATCTTGCTGCAAATAAGCCTTAAAATAATACTGATATAAATTTTCTTGCTCATCAATAGCAATATCAGTATTACTATTCCCAATTTTTGCTCTTCCAACCCGCCCATTATTACCAGCTAAATATATTGGACTATAATTTGCGTCTAAAAGAGTTGTCTTTCCATTACCATCATAGTATATTTTTACTTGATCTATAGTAGTCGCATTTTTATTATATCTATGTGCGCCATATTCACCTGCTTGATATGTATAAACATTATTAATATACCAATTGGCAATATGCGCCAATGCTTCTTTAATGGTAACTTTTTTTAGAATTTTATCATTGCCTGGTGGAATACTTGGTTCTGTATAACCAGTATTTCCAGACTCTCCTATTGCTTTATTAGTAGCAGAGTAATCTGCTACACTATTCTTGTCCTTCTCGCCTAATTCAATTCCACTATTTCTAATTTTTTGTAAGGTTTTATGATAATCATTATACATGTTTTGCGAATGTTCAATTTCTTCTTGAGGGGATCTTTTCAAATAACAATTTCTATATTCTTCCCACCATGCTGCTGTAATTTTTTCTATAGTGTTTTCATCAAATATTGTATGCAAATTTTTATTATTAAATTGATTGTTGATATATTCACTTACATTTCTATAATCTTGATTTGAAAACTCTATCTCTGTTTCTGTCATACCAAATACCATAGCACTATATCCACTTAAGTTAATATTGAATGTCGCATTTAATAAATTTACAACCTTGCTTTTAATACCTTCATCATAATTACTTCCATGCACATTTCTAAATGCTGTTTTTACTTTTGGTGTTAGGTTCTCACTCAAACTCATATGCACCTTTGTTCCATACTTATACATGTTTGTTTCTTCACTTGTGAACATTACCATCATTTCATCGTCGTTGTAGATGTTCATTATAGGAGCATATTTTAGGTTTGGTATTTTACTTCCCTCTGGTATCATGTTGCCATTGATTGTTGCAACTGCATTAAATGTATAACCATAGACACTTGATGGACCAAATTTATCTATAAGTTTCTTAGACAATAGGTTAGCTACTCCTCCTGCACTTCTCGCACCCGTGATGAAAAATACCTTTTGATTATTATTATAATTTTCAGTAAATCGTAGGACATTCTCAAATATTCTACTTGCTGTTATATCATAGCCTATATGGTGGTATTCTTCGTATTCTTCATTGTCACCAAGTAAGCCATAGAGATTAGCGGTTAATTCTGCTGTCTTCTCTGGGATTTCGCCTATCGCTACAGTTATAACATTTCTAACTTTATTATTCACTTTACCTCTTCTTAAGAAAACATCATGCTGTCCTATAGCATATCTACAGACATTTGCATCACTATAGGTGTTACTCATATCATGGACTTCTATGTCTTCATTACCATAATGATACATGAAACTTTGAATGTCTGACCCACTAAGATCCTCTGTATTGTTATTCCAGTTTTTGTTTTGCCAGCCTTTCTTTGTAACCATATTAGCAAGGGTTACTGCCATATCACTTAACTCAGGGTAATATTTAGTATTATCCATAAAGAAATACCTATAGTCAACATTTAAGTCATAATTTGCATTATCTATAACATCTGTGTCCATAGTCATCTGATAACTGTTATCAAGGGCACAGGTTCTATCTCTTCTATCATCCCTTCCATCAAAATCACTATCAGGTAATACTGGATTACTTATGTAATTATACATCTTTACCATTGGGGTAGCTCTAAGTTTATCTGCTTCTTCTTGGTCTAATTCGTTATACTTGATATATGCTTCAAGTAGTCTACTTATGTTTACTTCTTCTAATGTCCCTAACTCATCCCTATCTAACACTTCATCCTTATCAGTGTCAAAGTCGCCCTCATCAAGTGGA
>OMRR01000035.1 GCA_900313535.1 uncultured Eubacteriales bacterium | reverse complement strand
TATTCAAGAATTGTCAATATATGGAATATCTGGAAAAATTAGTATTAATGAAGAAAAGAAAACGGTATTAGTATATATTGGTGATGCTAAAAATGTCATGGAAGTTTTGAAAGTACTTGGTGCTAATGAATCATTAAAAAAGTATAAAAAGATTTATGAATATAATGAAAAGGCAAAGACAACAAATAGGCAAGTAAACTTTGAAACTGCAAATATAAAGCGTTCCGCAGAGGCGGCATTAGAACAAGTGAGAATTATTGAGAAATTACTAAAAAAGAGAAAGCTAGAAAGCATAGATAATGACTTGAAGGTAGTGATAAGAGCAAGAATGAAGTATAAAAGAGTATCAATGTCAGAACTTGCAGAAAAAATTGGTAATATTAGTAAAAGTGCTCTCAATCATAGGTTCATACGTATAAAAAAAATGGTAGGAGAATAAATGGGTTTTACACATTTACATTTACATACATCATATAGTTTGCTTGATGGGGCTGGAAGGATACCAGAGATGGTAGCTCGAGCAAAGGAACTTGGTCAGAATTCTATAGCAATAACTGATCATGGAGTTATGTATGGTGTAATTGAATTTTTTAAAACCTGTGTAAAAAATGGAATTAAACCAATAATTGGTTCTGAAATATATGTGGTAGGTGGGTCAAGATTTGATAAGCTGCCAGAAGAAGAAAGATATCATTTGATTTTACTTTGTGAAAATGATATAGGGTATAAGAATTTAATCAAAATTGTATCAGCAGGTTTTACAGATGGATTTTATTATAAACCAAGAGTCGATTATGAGATATTAAGTAAATATTCAGAAGGTCTAATTTGTCTAACTGCATGTCTTGCAGGTGAAATACCAAGTGCTTTGAAAAAAGGACAATATAGTGAAGCGAAACTTAAGGCATTAAACCTTAAGAGTATTTTTGGTGAAAATAATTTTTTTATTGAGATTCAAAATCATGGGATAAGAGATGAACTAAAGATTCATCCAGATTTAATTAGACTTGCAAAAGAAATCAATGTTCCGCTTGTAGCAACAAATGATTGCCATTATACATTAAAAGAAGATAGTTTCGCACATGATTGCTTGATATGCCTTCAAACTGGGTTTAAAGTTTCTGATACCAATAGAACAATGAAGTACGAAAAAGAGAAGTATTATATAACTTCAGAGACTGAAATGAATGAATTATTTAAATTTTGCCCTGAAGCAGTACAAAATACCCAGATTATAGCTGATAGGTGTAATGTACACCTTGAACTTACCAAATCAGCTTATTCCGATTTAATAAGTGCAATAGATGAAAATAAGAAAAATGGAATAATCACTGGAGATGAAAACATATATAAAGATATGGTTGTTAAATGTGAGTATCATGTGCCTACATTTAAAGTCCCAGATGGATTCACTAATTCAGATTATTTAAGAAATCTGGTATTTACTGGCTTAGAAAAAAAATATAATCTATCAAATGAAGAAGAAGCTAAAACTATAAAAGAACGAGCAGAGTATGAGTTAGATTTAATTATAAAAATGGGTTTTGTTGATTATTTTTTAATTGTTGCAGATTATATAAGATATGCTAAAGAAAATGATATACCAGTGGGACCTGGAAGAGGCTCGGCAGTTGGCTCTATAGTGTCATATGCATTAAATATTACTGATGTTGATCCTATAAAGTTTGGATTATTCTTTGAAAGATTTTTAAACCCAGAGAGAGTGTCAATGCCCGATATTGATACCGACTTTTGTATTATGGGAAGAGAAGATGTTATCAATTATGTAAAGAGTGTTTATGGCAAATCTAATGTGGCACAAATAGTTACATTTGGTACACTAGCTGCTAAGCAAGTTATAAAAGATGTTGGAAGAGTACTTGATGTACCACTCGCTAAGACTACGGAGATGGCTAATCTAATTGCGAAGAGGCCGATGGCGGGACAAAAATTTGCTAATTTGCAAAAAATGCTCAATGCTGATATAAATGATTTTGCATTGTCTGATCAAGAAGGTGTTGAGAAGTTTAGAGATATGTACAATAATGACAGCGAGGCGAAAGGCATTATTGATACTTCTATGAGAATAGAAGGCATACCAAGAAATGCATCAGTACACGCCTCTGGAGTTTTAGTAGCACCTGAAGACATATCTAATTTTGTTCCATTTGCAAGAGGTAAAGAGGATCTATCTAAGGCGGCAAAAGAAATAGGTAGAAAGGCAAGTGAAGAACAATTTTTAGTTACAGAATATGATATGAAGACTTTAGAGGAACTTGGACTTTTGAAGATGGATTTTCTTGGGCTAAGGAACTTGACTGCTATTAAAGATTGTTTGCAGATTATAAAAGAGAATAAAGGAATAGATGTAGATTTAAAAAATATTCCATATGATGATGAAAATATATTCAAGATGATAGCAAGTGGGGATACATTGGGCATATTCCAACTTGAGTCAGCGGGAATGACTAATTTCATGAGAAAACTTAAACCTACAGTGCTTGAAGATTTGATTGCTGGAATTAGTTTGTTTAGACCAGGACCAATGGATTTTATTGATAAATATTGCGAAGGAAAGAGAAACGCAAATCATGTAACATATGAGCATGAGAAATTAAAAAAGATATTAAAACCTACATATGGGTGTATAGTATACCAAGAACAAGTCATGCAGATAGTTCAAGAACTTGCTGGTTTTACTTTAGGTAGAGCAGATCAAGTGAGAAGAATAATGTCAAAGAAGAAACCGGATGCACTTAAGGCAGAAAGAACTAATTTCGTGTATGGAAATGAAGAACTTGGTATAAAAGGTTGTATAGCAAATGGTGTTGATGAAAAAGTAGCTAATAAAATATTTGATGAGCTTACTCAGTTTGCTTCATATGCATTTAATAAGTCACACGCAGCTGCCTATGCTATAGTGGCATATCAGACAGCATACCTTAAGTATTATTATAGATCTGAATTTTTTACAAGTATATGTAACTCGGTTATTTTCAATAGAGAAAAATTAGCAGAGTATGTAGGATCTGTCATAATGAGTGGCATAAAGATATTGCCTGTAGATATAAACAAATCTTTTGATGAATATACTGTGGAAGGTGATAATATTCGTATGGGATTTGCTGCATTGAAAAAAGTTGGAGCAAATATATCAAAGAGTATTATTGACGAGAGAGATACAAATGGAGAGTTTACTAGTTTTGTTGACGCTATAACAAGAATGTATGAAGTTGGTTGCAATAAAAATGCTTTTGAGGCTTTGATTATGTGTGGTGCTTTTGATTCATTTGCTGGAAATCGGAATCAAAAGATTCACATGTATCCAAGTATAATAGAATCTAAATCTAAAAAAGTTAGACAAAGCATACCAGGAGAAATGAGTATATTTGATATATTTGAGCAAAATGGTATAGACACAGGAATAAGCGAAGAAAATGATGAAGAGTTACTTAAAGAGTATGCTGATATTAGAGATTTTACTGATGAAGAAAAATTAATAACTGAAAGAGATTATACGGGTATATACTTATCTGGCCACCCTTTGAAAAAGTATATTACATTCATAAATGAAAATGTTAGTGTAAAATCTACTAATTTGATAAAGGATGATGATGGCAATACTGATATAGAAGATGGTACAAGAGTATCAATTGTAGGAATAATTGATGAAATCAATAAGATGAGGGTGAAAAAGACTGGTGATGAGATGGCGAAACTCGTATTGTCAGATATGAATGGTGAATTTGAAGTTTTGGCATTTCACACAAAGTATGTTGAATATCTACCACTGATTGTTAAAGATAATATTGTCTATATTGAAGGTAAATTTAATGTAGATGAGAGAGGTGATAGAGGTAATATTTATATAGATAAAATGTACCAGATTGATGATTATATAGATATTAAAAAGAGAGAAAATGAACCTGCAAAAGTCAGAGTAAAATTGCATTTCGGAGATAAAGACAGTTTTGTAAATAAGCATGCAGAATTATTTAATATGCTTAAAAACAATAGGGGTAAGGACTATTTGCAAGTTATATTAGATAAAGAAAGGCAAATGAAAGTATTGTCTGATATGCCTATAACTGTATCAAATAATTTGATAAATATACTTAATGATACATATGGCAATGTCAATGTAGAGGTAGTAGATGGCAAATAAATTGCTTACTTTAGCATATAATGAACTTAAAAAAAAGAAATATGATGCTTATTATTTAAGTTTATCAAATGAGAATTTGTATGAGTTTACAAAGAATGTAGACAATTATTTGGTAGAACTTACTGGTTTTACTGGGGACACCGGGGCTTTACTTATAACAAATGAAAAGTCATATCTCTATGTTGATGGTAGATTTACTATACAGGCAAAGAGAGAGATTAATGATAAAAGTATAAAAATTGTAGAGATTAATAAGAATAGTGAAAAGATTAAAGATATAGTAAGTCGCCTTAAAAAGAATTCAAAGATAGCATTAAATCCAAAGACAGAATCAATTAATCAAGTACTGGCTATAAATGAAGAATGCAAAAAGAAATCATTAAAATTGGTTTATGATATAAGTTTTTTGTCAAATGAACTAAGCAAAGCAAAAAAGAATAGTTTTAATTTAACTTCGGCACCATTATTTTTGCTTGAAAGACCATATGTAGGAGAAGACACAAAAAAGAAGATCTACAAACTATTATCTTTCGTTGGTGAAATCATAAATGGCAAATCTGATTTTTATTATGCCACTTCAAATTTAGAGGAGATAGCTTATTTAACTAATCTGCGCTATAGGTTTTGCGACATAGCTGCTCATGGTGTATTGTTTGATTCCTTTTTGATTGTGAATAGAAAAAAGAGTATTTTATATATAAAGGATTATCTTGAAGAAAAGGCTTTTAAATATATTAATAATTCAAATATTGTAATTAAAGGTCTCGAAGATTTTTATACTGATCTAAAGAAAATTAGCAAGAATAATCAGGTCTATATTGATAAAAGGATTAATAACTATTACATTTATAAATGCTTAAATCTAAAATCAAATTGTTTGATTGATTCTCCACTTTATGAGCCTATGTCAATTAAAGGTGATGTGGAAATCAAGAATATAAGAAAGAGTAATATTCTTGATGGTATTGTGATGACCAAGGCATTATATAAACTAAAGAAGGTTTTCTGCGACAAAGGAAAAGATAAAGAAAAGTTTAATGATGAGTATAGTGTTAAAGTGTTTGTTGATAACTTAAGGCGAAAAGTGGGAAAGAAGTGTTATCTTTGTGAAAGTTTTGAAACGATAGTTGCATATAAAGAAAATTCTGCTATATGTCATTATATACCAAAAAAAAGTAAAAGCAAAAAGATTAGTTCAAATTCTATATTGCTAATTGATAGTGGTGCTAATTATTTATTTGGAACCACTGATATTACAAGAACAATTAGTTTATATAGCGATAAAAACAAGATACCTGACAAAATTAAAATGCATTATACTCTTGTGCTTAAATCCATGATTAATCTATCTAAAGTAATATTTTCTTATGGACTTACTGGAAGCGAGATAGATATAATGGCAAGAGAGGATTTATATAAGAAATATTTGGACTTTAACCACGGCACTGGTCATGGTATAGGATATATATCTAATGTCCATGAGGGACCTAATCGTATAGGCCCAGGGATAAATAATAATTATGAAAAAAATGTAATGCAGGCATATCAAGTTACTTCCAATGAACCAGGCCTATACTTTGAAGGGAAATATGGTATAAGGATTGAGAATGATTTGTTGACAGTTCCTAAGCGATCAAATGAGTTTGGAGATTTTCTTTCTTTTGAAACTTTGACTTTATGCCCTTATGATAGAGATTTGATAGATAAAAAATATCTTGATAATGAAACCATTGATTTTCTTAATACATATAATAAAAGAATATATAAGTTGCTTTCAAAACATCTAAGTGATGAAGAAAGAAAGTGGCTAAAGAAAGAGACAAGAGAGGTGTGAAATGAATATTGATAGTTTATTCATTGAGTTTGTTCATGCACTATGTGTTAATTTTGGAGTGGTATTAACACCGTTTTTTAGACTTATAACATTTATAGGTGAAAAATCATGGTTATTCCTATTAATTTGTTTAGTTCTATGCTTAAACAAAAAGACAAGGTGGATAGGAGTTACTGCTATTTTAGCGATTTTCATGGGATGGTTATTAGCTGATTATGGTGTAAAACCACTAATTGATAGACCAAGACCATACACTATAGATACTTTATATATAAGTTATTGGGAATTAGCGGGTGCGATACCGGAAACTAATTCTTCAATGCCATCTGGACATACACTTGGGGTAGCAGCTTTTTTCATATCATTCTTTATAACAAGTAAAAAGTCTTGGAGAAAGAATATAATGACCATTGGCATAATCATGACTACTCTAATGATACTATCAAGGACTTATTTGATGCATCATTATTTGACAGATTGTTTGGTTGGAGTTTTGCTTGCACTAGTTACATCTTTCATAGCAAAACCAATAGTGAAGTTTATACATAGAATTTGTAAGAAGTATGAAAATATTGGCATTTTTAAATTCATATTAAACTTTGACGTGCTTGGAAATTAGTTAATGAATGACTTTATTTTTGAAAAGATAGATTGCGTTGATTCTACCAATGACTATTTAAAGAGAGAATTAGAAGAAGGCAAATTAAATAGAGATAAGATACTGATAGCAAGGTACCAAACAAATGGACATGGATCTAATGGAAGAAGTTTTATATCAGATAAAAATGTAGGAATATACTTTACAATTCTACATTTTTATAAAGAAGACAAAGAAATTAAATTCATAACGCAAAAAGCAGCAGTGG
This sequence comes from uncultured Eubacteriales bacterium, assembly GCA_900313535.1. Lineage (GTDB taxonomy): Bacteria > Bacillota > Clostridia > Lachnospirales > Lachnospiraceae > UBA3633. The sequence goes on along the minus strand of OMRR01000035.1, from coordinate 20,813 downwards.
CAGTATACAATACTTTCAAAGAAATATTTGGTATAGAGTTAGCAATAAAGTGGGTTAATGATTTATATTATAATGATAAAAAAATTGCTGGAATACTTTGCAAAAATCTGATAAAGCATAATGCAGTAATGATTGGTATAGGTATTGACTTATTTGAAAATTCACATATAGATGATAGTATTAGAGATATAGCTGGTTATATATTTAGAGATAAGTCGGATTTGATCAATGTGATTAGTGATAATAAGTTGCTATCAAAAAATTCAAAACTTTATAAAAGTATATATATTGACTTTAATAATGAAGACACATCGTTATGGGAACCAGATACACTGGTGCTAGAGATTAGTAAGAACATATATTCACTACTTAATGCTGAAGGTTTGCCACAGATTTATATAGAAAAAAATATAATTAAGGATAAAAAGATTTATGAAGATTATAACTTGGAATGTTAATGGATTAAGAGCGTGTCTTAAAAAGGAGTTTATTGAAAGCATTAAAAAACTAAAATGTGATGTAGTTTGTATACAGGAAACGAAACTCCAAAAAGACCAAATACCTATTGAATTGGACACGTTAAAGTTAAAATCATTTTGGCATTTTGCTGTGAAAAAAGGTTATAGCGGGACGGCTATACTTAGTAAGAAAGAGCCATTGTTAGTTACTTATGGTATTGGTAGTAAAGACCATGATAATGAGGGAAGAACTATAACTATAGAATTTGAAGATTTTTATTTGGTAAATGCATATGTGCCTAATGCTCAGCCTGAACTAAAAAGAATTGATTTTAGAACTGAATGGGAAAACAAATTACTTAAGCATTTAAAGAAACTTGATAAAATTAAACCTATAGTTTATTGTGGAGACTTAAATGTTGCTCATGAAGAGATAGACTTAAAGAATCCTAAGCAAAATGTAGGTCAGCCAGGTTTTTCTGATGAAGAGAGAACTATGATGACAAAATTGCTTTCAAGTGGATTTACTGATATTTATAGAAACTTGTATCCTGATAAGAAAGAGTATACTTGGTGGTCTTATAGGGCAAATGCAAGAGAGAATAATGTTGGTTGGAGAATAGATTATTTTATTGTATCAGATAGATTTGTGGAAAAGATTAAAGATGTAAGAATTCATAATGAAATAATGGGATCAGATCATTGCCCAGTGGAGCTGATTACAAAATAATGGATAGAGCAATATTACATTGTGATATGAATAATTTTTATGCATCGGTTGAGTGTATGCTTGACCCAAGCATAAAAGATAAGCCAGTTGCAGTTTGTGGTAATGTAAAAGAAAGACATGGGATAGTGCTTGCAAAAAATTATCCTGCTAAATACAAGGGTGTTAAAACTGGTGAAGCAATTTGGCAGGCAAAAAATAAATGCCCAGATTTAGTTGTGATTGACAAACCACATTTTGATCAGTACGAAAAGTATTCAAGATTGGCTAAGAAGATGTATAAAGAGTATACTGATATGGTAGAACCAATGGGACTTGATGAGTGCTGGCTTGACGTGACAAAGTCAGTGAAGCTTTTTGGCAAACCAGAGAAGATAGCTGATACATTGAGAGAACGAGTAAAAAAAGAATTCGGGCTTACTATATCAGTAGGGGTATCTTTTAACAAGACATTTGCAAAACTTGGTAGTGACATGAAAAAACCAGATGCAACTACAGTTATAACGCGTGAGAATTTTAAAACTTTAATTTGGAATTTACCGGTATCTGATTTATTGGGTGTTGGTAGAAAAACAAATGAGGTATTAAAGAGATATTTTATAAATACAATTGGTGATTTAGCAAATGAGAAACCCGAGAGACTTGAGTATTTGCTTGGTAAAAATGGTGTAGCACTATATTATGCGGCCAATGGCCTAGAAGATGATATTGTACAAAAGTATAATGAACTCGAAGAGGTAAAATCTATAAGCCATGGCATAACCACAACTAAGGATTTGAAGAACAATGATGAAGTGTGGAAAACTATGCTTGAATTGTCACAGGAGATTGCGTTAAAATTGAGATCAAAGGGTCTTCGCGCTGGTGGAGTCATGGTTAGTATAAGGGATGAAAATTTGCAGTGGGAACAATACCAAGAAAGGTTTAAAACATCTGAGCAAAGTGCAATAAATATAGCAAAAGCTGCTTTTAATTTGTTTACTTCACGTTACGATTGGAGCAGATTAATAAGGACAGTAACGGTGGGCGCTATAAACCTCATAGAAGAAGGTACTCCAGAGCAAATTGGAATCTTTGATAATAATGAACGAAAAGAGAAAATCGAAAAAGCAGAAAAATGCATGGAAGATTTAAATATAAGATTTGGCACAGATATAGTAAAAAATGCTTCAATAATGGAAGTAGAAAATTTGCCAAATGCAAGAAGGAGAATCAAATATGACATTAAAAAGTAAGTTTAAACTAATAGCGGAAGGGGTTTTGTTGCCATTTGCTATATTTTGGGGTATAACATTTATAATTACATTGTTTTATATTGTGATTACAGCTAATTTGAAACCAAATCTGATAATGCTGCAAGGTATTTCAAACATATTTTGTATAATAGTTTTATTTCCGCTTTATGCTTGGTTTCTAAAAAAGTATAGCATTAGTGAACCAAAGTTTGAAGTAAAGAATTGTTTCTATTTGATTGCAATATCATTTGCTATATGTATAGTTGGAAATATCTTAGTTGATTTTATACCTAAGGGCGAAGAGAATAAAGTTACTAAAGAAGTCATGGAAATGATAGAAAAGTATAATGTATATGTGAGCATATTATTTGTTGCAGTACTTATCCCAATTGTAGAGGAGTTGATTTTTAGGGGCTTTTTCTATGAAACTATTAAAATGATTGCAAATGATAAATTTGCTATAATTATTACAAGCATCATATTTGCTATTGCACACTGGGATTTAAGGCAAGGAATTTATGCCTTCTTTGCAGGTATATTTTTAGGTTATATCAAATACAAATATAGGAAATTAGTTTATACAATATGGATGCATTTACTTATGAATTTTGCATCAGTGGTATTCGTTCAGCATTTACCAGTTGATGATATAAAAGAGAAACTATTTATAATGTTTATTGGGATAGCAATTTTGTTTTTCTCTATGTATAGAATTAATATGAAGAATGAAATGGAAATAGGAGGATAATTATGAAATATCTTAGCTTTATAATTCCTTGTTATAATTCAAGTAAGTACATGAAAAAGTGCATAAATTCGATATTGCCACTTGGCGAGGATGTAGAGATATTAATTATTGATGATGGCTCTAAGAAGGATAATACTTTGGAAATTGCAAAAGAATATCAAAAAAGTATCCTAAGATTTGTAAGGCCATTCATAAAGTAAATGGTGGACATGGTGATGCATTAAATGTAGGAATGAAACATGCAAAAGGACTTTTTGTAAAAGTTGTAGATTCTGATGATTGGATAGATAAAAGTGCTGGAAAAGAATTACTTAATACCATAAAAACGCTTGAAGAAGAGAATAATCAAGTTGACCTTGTTGTCACAAACTTTATATATGACAAAGTTGGCGTAGTGCATAAAAAAGTGATGAAATTTCCATTTTCATTGCCTAAAAATAGGGTTATAACTTGGGATGAAGTTGGATTTTTCCCACCTGGGAAATATATGCTTATGCATAGTCTATGCTATAGAAGAGATGTATTAAAGAAATCAAAACTTGTATTGCCAAAGCATACATTTTATGTAGATGATATATATGCGTATAAACCTTTGCCATATGTCAATAAACTAATATACCTAAATGTTGATTTATACCATTACTTTATTGGAAGAGAAGATCAAAGTGTAAATGAAAAAGTGATGATAGGCAGACTTGAGCAACAATATAGAGTTACTAAAATCATGCTTTATAAAGTTAATCTTGATAAGGTAAAGAGCAAAAAATTACATCAGTATATGCTTAGTTTCATGAGCATAATTATGACTATAACGTCAGTATTTTCTTTACTTTCAAAAAATGAGTATTGGATGAAAGAGAAAACGAAATTGTGGAATGAATTAAAGAAGAAAAAGAGAAAACTATATAATGAATTAAAACATTCTCCACTTGGTGTAGCTGTTAATCTTCCAGGAAAAATTGGTAATAAGATGACAGTAATAGGATATAAACTATCACAAAGATTATATGGATTCAATTAATAAAAAAGACCTTATAGGTCTTTTTTATAATGGTGAATTTAAATCAATTTCGAGCAATTTTTCTTTGGCGTTGTAGTTTACTCCAAATTTTTCGCCTTCTGCTCGCTTTTTAGTTGCCTTAGTTATTTCCTTGATGATTGATTTGTTACAAATTCTTATGAATGATTTACCGATTGAAACCTTATTCATAGCATCTTCTGGAAATACTTTTTTCTCTATATCTTCTTTGCTTACAACCTTTATACCGACTTTTTTGTTGTCGTAGTCTATACCAACAACACACCACTTAGCGTTATCAAATAAGCTTATGCAAGGAACATTAAGTGTGATATTTCCAGCATAAATCGTAGCAATTTTATTGAAAGAATTACCTTTCACCCATTTATACATATAACATGCCCTCTATGTTATTAATATTAAGATTTAGGATGATATATTAGCATATATAAAAATAATTTTCAAGTATTTTTTTGAAAAAAAATGAAAAAATTGTAAAAAAGTGTATTTCTATAAGAGTTGTTTGATTATATAAGTATATATGCTTTTGGCTTTTTCTTTCCAATTCTCGCATATGGTTATTGCGGCATCAGCAGTTGGTACATCCATTTCAATTTTAAAGTTATCATCTTTATTCTCATTAATCTCTAGCGAAACTCTAAAATTGCCATTATTACTATCTGAGTAATTTGCAGAAATTATAGATTCTTCTTTTAACTTTATCTTATTCTCTTTTAAGTATGCATCTAACTCTTTTTTATGTATATCAGAAATGTCATTTATAAAAGTTTCAAGTGCTTCATTTCCATCTTCAGTAGTAGTATAAAACACAGAAACCTTTGTCTTGTACTCCTCGACAAGCTTAGTGTCTATTAGATCTGCAAGTATATCTTGGAACATGATAAAAGATGTGTATTTTTCAAGAAAGAAATTGCTCAAACACTCATGATTAAGTGAAAAACTGACATTTTTGAGCAAATATAAGATCATTAGTTTTATTTCATTTTTCGGATTGTATGTTGACATTTTGCATATTATAGTACAAAATACACTGATTTTCAATACTTGAAAAAAACGCCTGATTTAGATATAATAACCTTTATGCAATATAATAGGGTAGTGTCATTGGCAAATGGCACCTGTGTTAAAATTGATAATTCACTGATTTATCGTGTGAAGTCAATTACTTTTGAGTTGGAAAAAGACAAAAAGTATGAGGACCACATTAGTATTTCTAATGCAAGAGAACTACTTATGGATGGGAATGTATATTCTGATAATAATAGAGTAGTTATTAAGAATCAAATTATAAATGATAAGTCAGAAGATATAATATTTAATATAGACACTACTTCTTTAAATGATGGTGATGTAATAAGCGGAAATATTTCAATAATTACAAATGTAGGCACAGCAGATATTCCATTTAAATATACAATTATAACTGATAATGTTGATAGAGCAATATCAAATTTAAACTCTATAACTGATTATTATGATTATTTGTCAGATAATTTTGATAGTGCGACACATATTTTTAGTGATGGTAGGATAAAGAAAGCACCTTTTTTACAAGATGAGTTTAATTTGAGTCTTTATGAGGGGCTTGTAAAGGGAAGCAATAAAAATATTGCACTTATAGAGTTTTTTAAATCTTATGAAATTGATGTCACTGATTTATTTAAAGATATAGATGATGAAATCGCTAGAAGATACATTGATGATACATTAGATAATATTGATATAAGTAAAGTTAGACCGGATAGTCCATTGAATAAGGCTCTTGCTTTTGATAGAAAAGTTGAAGAGAATGCAAAAAAAAGCAATTACTATGATGAAGTTAAAGAACTAATAGATGGTATTATTGATAAAGAGTTGCTTACAGTATTGGCTTCATTGTGCGTTAGAAGTGGATATATAGATGAATTGTCATTTAAGATTTATTTGAAGGTTATAGAAAAAGGATCGAATATCACTGGAATTTATGATAAGTTCTTAATGTCAATTCCAGAGAATTATAATAACAAATTGCCATTATACATTTATAGATATTATTATGATGATAAGACATATTCTTTTGATGATAAAACTAAATTATATGAAAATATAATAGATGTGTTTGATGAAAATGATAATGTATACAAAATGTATAGTAATGAAATACTTGAATATGCCATATCACGAATATATCAAAATAGAATTACTGAATCACTGATTAAGATTTACAATAAGGTATTGAGTGTAAATATAATCAATGAAAATAACTATAACAATATTTTATATCTTTTAAGAAATCATAAAATTGTAATCAATAATAGAAATATAAAGAAAGTCATTATTAAGTATGTTGAGACTGAGAAGGAAACAAAATATGATGTCATAAATGGGATTGCATACGTTCCTATCTTTTTTGAATCAAGAATCATATTATACGAAGACCAATATGAGAATCGTTACTATACAGAAGATGTAATTATTAATCCTTTATTTGAAAGAAAAGATTTAGAGGCATATATTATAGAGAATTATCCACAAAAAGATATAGTGGATATGACAAAAATTATCAAGCTAAATGAAACTGAGAACTTTACCAGAGAGTATGAGATTGACGAGATTAGAGATTTGGAACGTAAGATTAAAATCAATCCAATAATAAGAGAAAAATTTAAGAAGAGAATAATTGACTACAGTTTTAGACAGGTACTTGCCAATAATTCTTTACCTGAAAGCATAAAAAAGTATTTATTCAATTTATCATATAACAATATTGATATATTTGATAAAAGAAAAGTTACTAAGATTATGCTTGAGTGCAATGAATATAGGATGGCATTTAGTAAGGTTTCGTTTTATGGTCATGACTTGGTAGAAGATGTAGACTTGCTTCATTTGTTTTCGAAATGTATTGATTTGAGCTTTGATGATATGAAAGTAAGATTGCTAACAGATATTTTTGATTTTGTCAAAGCTGGTAATAGAGATCAAAAATTATGTAACTATCTTGCAAATAACTATGATGGTGCCATAGATAATATGATTTTCATAATGGATGTAATGAATGAGTGTAAACTTGAATCAAGCTATATAGCAAAGAAATTGCTTATTATTTCTCTAGAGAGTAACGATACAAGATATATAGATCATATATATGAGTCTTTTGATGAGAGTAGTGATGAAAGTCTAAAGGTAGCATATCTAAATAAGAAAGCGACTGATTATGTGCTTGATAATATTGAGACGGATAATGCATACTTTAATAGATTGGAAAAATATATGCTTGATCATTTCGATGAGATTGATGAGTTACCTATTATTTTCTTATTTGCTATCACAAAGTATATTTCAACTATAAGAGTATTGACTGACAATAATTTAAGAAGAATTCTAATAAAGGCAATGGACAGATTGCTTGCCACAGAGTATATATTTGCCTATTATAAAAAACTGAATCAGCATATGAGAATGCCATACTATATTATGAATAAAGAGTATATAGAGTATCACGCTGATAAAGACTTTGTGCCAAGGGTTACTATATCAATTAGTGGTAGTGATGACAAGAAAGTAATGGAATTAAATAAAGTCTTCATGAATATATATGTTAAGAAAATAACTGTATTTAAGAATGAGATTATTAATTATGAGATAACAAATGCAAATGACCAATCGGCAGGGGTTTTAGAAAAAGGCACTTTGGTATACGATGAGAATTATGAATTGGAATATCCAAAAAGTAATAAGATGAGAGGGACTTTTGACTATATAAATGATGCGATAGTTTGTCTTGATAGGGATAATATAGAGGGACTTAAAAAAGTTGTCATGGAAATGGTAGAAAAACAGGAGATGTCAAAAAGATTATTTAATATATGATTTTAGGTATAAGTCTTGATGAAAATTATGTATATGTAAGTACTGATAGGGATAATGAAGTTGTTCCTTATCCTTTTGCTATAGGAAGAAATCTACTTACTAATACTTGCTTTGTTGGCGAAGAAGCAAAAAATGAAAATGTTGACAATGAAGATATTGTTATAGACAAATTATTTTATATAATGGGCAATGATGGTACTGCAAGAATTGGTGAGATATCGTATGATGCAAAAGAACTTACTAGATTATTTTTTGTAAATTTATTGATTAAATATGAAAACATAGAGTATGTATCAGTTGTTATACGACAAGGCAATGTCAAATATCTAGAAAAAATTAAGTATGCCTTATCTTCTATATTGAAGGATGATGCTAAGTACAAAGTAACTACTTATAGCGAGGCCTTTGTATCTTATATAAAGAGACAGGATAAAAGTTTCTATAATCACTATGTATCGCTATTTGATTTTACAGAGAAGGCATTAACTTACTATGAATTGGTAAGGTATATTGATGATAATAATATAGAATATTGGAAGATAGATACAGAGGAGCATTTAGCACTTCCGCTTGATTTATTGTCAGGTGAGGCTGGAAAAAAAGTTTGTGATAACTTACTTTATGATTTTGCTAAGCGCTGTATAAAGCAGGAAGTTTACAGTAATATAGTTTTATCAGGACTAGGCTTTGAAGATTCATCTTCATATAGAGAGTTTATGACTTTTGTATGTAGTATTGCCAATGTAAAAACTGATGTACATTTTTTCTCAAGGTCTGCAGTGATGTTATCTCAGGACATCGTGAATAATAATTTTGATAAAAATGTAATATTGATTACGGATGCAAGAACTACTGTAGGTATAAGACTAAATGCGACTTTCAACCATGCAAATACAAAAATAGAACTTATAAGACCTGGAGTTGAATGGTTTGATATTAAAGATAATTCCTTTGATATCATAATAAGTGATGAAAGAACGATTAAGTTTGAAATATTAAAAGTGATAGAGAGAGAGGCTACAGAGGCAGCTATAGAGTTACCTAAAAATGTTAAACTTAGAAAAGACAAAACTAATTTATTTGAGATAAAATTAATGTTTTCACAGCAAAATATTTTAAATGTAATTTTAATTGACAAAGGATTTGGGGAGTTTTATAAGAGCACAGTTGAAAATACAAGTATCCCAGTATATTTATAGTGATTATTTATTGTGGAAAATCAAATAAGGATTCTTTTTATATCAAAGAGGCTGATTTAAATATTAAGTCAATTCAAGAATTGGCGTATTTTATATATAATTATGCAATACTCATTTCTAATAGTTTTATTACTAAAAGTTTAATACTTTATATAGATGATGCATTAAAACTTCACAAACTTGCAAGTGAGTTAAATGAAATGTACAACAAAAAAAGTAATTTAGCAGATGTATTAACACATATACTTGCAAATTCAAATTTTTATAATGAAGAAGAGATAGGTCAATTTAGAATTAGGTTACTAAAATTGTTGTCTTTGCCAGAAGAAGATTATATTTTAAATGCAGGTGATAGGTTATTTTATTTACAGAAATTTGAGAAGGCAATAGCACAGTATAGCAAAATTTCAAAAAATAATGATCTTGCCTTAATGAGACTAGGGTTTTGCTATGCTAAACTTCAGTTCTATGATAACGCTACAAATTACCTTGGAGAATTATATAAGAGAACAAAGAGTATAGATGTGCTAAAGGAAATATATTATTGCTTAAAATTAAATGGTACTATTGATAGACTATATGAATTTGAAGATAATATCAATGAGGAAATATTAGCTGATTGGGAATATGATATAGTTAGTCAGATTATCCGAGTCAGAAAGAGCGAAGAAGTTAAAGGATATGAAGATATATTTTTGATGGCTGGGTCATCGCATATTAAAGAAAGTGTATCATCTCAAATAAAAATATGGAAGGAAAAATATCGTTTTATAGGATAAGATTATGGAAAATTTAGAAAAAAATTATAATCCAAAAGACATTGAAGAAAAAATATATAAGAAGTGGATGGATTCAGATGCATTCGTTGCAAATCCTAATGGTAGTAAGAAACCATATACAATTATCATGCCACCACCAAATATAACTGGTAAACTTCATATGGGACATGCTCTTGATATTAGTCTTCAAGATACTTTAATAAGGTATAAGAGAATGAAAGGCTTTGAAGCTCTATGGCAACCTGGCACTGACCATGCTGCTATTTCAACTGAAGTTAAAGTTGTTGATAAACTTAAGTCAGAAGGAAAAGATAAGCATACACTTGGAAGAGAAGGGTTCATGAAAGAGGCTTGGGCATGGAAAGAGAAGTATGAATCCAATATTATTGATCAACAAAAGAAGATGGGTGCAAGCTGTGATTGGAGTAAACTTAGATTTACTATGGATGAAGGCTGTAGCCATGCAGTGCTTAAGACTTTTAAAGAATTGTATGATAAGGGTTTGATATATAAAGGTAAGAAAATAATTAATTGGTGCCCAGTATGTCACACAACTATATCTGATGCTGAAGTTAATTATGAAGAACAGGATGGTGCATTATATCATATAAAGTATTATTTTGAAGATAAGAATGTAAAGATTAATGGTAACAACTACATTGTAGTAGCTACTACAAGACCAGAGACAATGTTTGGTGATACTGCGGTTGCAGTTAACCCAGATGATGAACGCTATAAAGATATAGTTGGCAAGTATTTAATTCTCCCACTTGTTGGTAGAAGAATACAAATAATTGCAGATTCCTATGTAGATATGGAATTTGGTACAGGATTTGTTAAAATGACACCTTGCCATGATCCTAATGATTTTGAAGTTGGATTGAGACATAATTTGGAGCAAATTCAAATATTGGATGATGATGCTAAGATTACATTTAAAGATAGTAAATATGATGGTTTAGATAGAGTTGAGTGTAGAAAGATTATTGTAGAAGATTTAAAAGCAGAAGGCTTTATAGAAAAAATAGAACCTTATAAACATAATGTAGGAACTCATGATAGATGTCACACAAATATAGAGCCAATGATTAAAGATCAATGGTTTGTAAAGATGGAACCACTTGCAAAGCCAGCAATTGAAGTGCTTAAAAATGGCACATTAAAATTTGTTCCTGCTAATTTTGGCAATACTTATTTACATTGGTTAGAGAATATAAAAGATTGGTGTATATCAAGGCAGATATGGTGGGGACATAGAATACCAGTATTTTATTGTGACGATTGTAAAAAGATGACAGTATCTGATAGTGAAGTTAAAGAGTGTGCACATTGCCATAGTAAGAGTATTCATCAAGATGAAGATACTTTAGATACATGGTTTTCATCTGCCCTTTGGCCATTCTCTACACTTGGATGGCCTGATGTCAATGATGAGAAATATAAGTATTTTTATCCAACTGATGTACTTGTTACAGGCTATGATATTATTTTCTTCTGGGTTATCCGTATGGTATTTTCTGGAATTGAACAAACTGGTAAATGTCCATTTGATGAAGTGCTTATTCATGGTATAGTTCGAGATGATCAAGGTAGAAAGATGAGCAAATCACTTGGTAATGGTATAGACCCACTTGATATCATAGATAAGTATGGAGCAGATGCTTTGAGACTTGCACTTCTCACAGGCAATGCGCCTGGTAATGATATGAGATTTTATGAGTCAAGAGTTGAGGCAGCTAGAAACTTCTTGAATAAAGTATGGAATGCTACAAGATTTATAATAATGAATGATACTAATTCAGAAAGTTTTGATGAAGAAAAAATTAAAAATTTATCTATTGATAGACTTGAAGACAAATGGATTATTTCAAAATTAAATGATGTTATAAGAGATGTAACAAATAATATAGAAAAATATGAACTTGGAATTGCACTTGAAAAAATTCAAAAGTTTGTATGGGAAGAGTTCTGCGACTGGTATATAGAATTTAAAAAAGGAATTTTATATAATGGCACAGGAAATGAAAAGAAAGATGCAATATATATTCTTAAATATGTTTTGTTTAATAGTTTAAAGATATTACATCCTTTCTGCCCATTTGTTACTGAAGAAATATTTGAAAAGTTATTTGACAATAGATTGCTTATAAAAGAAACATTCCCTATGTATAAGGATGAATTTGATTTTGAGAAAGAAGAAAATTCACTTGAATATATCAAAGATGTAATAACAGGTATAAGAAATAGAAGAGCTGAACTAAATGTACCAAAAGATAAAAAGCCAGTTATTGAAGTAGTGGCAGGCAATGAAGAAGTAAAGGAAATGTATGTTTTGTGTGCAGAGTTTATAAAGACTTTATCGCTAGTAAGTGATATAAAATATGTAAATAAAGTTGAGAATCCTGACAAATACATTGCTTTAACTTTTGACAAGTCTACAGTGTATATACCTTTTGAAGAACTTGTTGATTTGGCTAAGGAAAAGGAAAGATTAAAAGCTGAGATTGATAAGGTAAAGTCTGAAATAGCAAGAGCAAAGGGTATGCTTTCTAATGAAAAGTTTGTTAGTAAAGCCCCTCAGTCAAAGATAGATGAAGAAAAAGAAAAATTAAAGAAATATGAGCAAATGCTTATAGATTTAAGTAATACTTTGGAGAAATTATAGTATGTCAAAGAATTTAGTTATTGTTGAGTCACCAGCAAAAGTAAAAACAATATCAAAGTTTTTAGGTAAAGATTATACAATTGAGGCAAGTATGGGGCATCTCATTGATTTGCCTAAAAGTTCGATTGGCATAGATATTGATAATGATTTTGAAATTAAATACATTACCATCAGAGGAAAAGGTAAGTTATTAAATAAGTTGAAATCAAAAGCAAAATCTGCTGATGTGATTTATTTGGCAACTGACCCTGATAGAGAAGGTGAAACTATTAGTTGGCATTTGAAAGAAGCTTTCAATCTACCTGATAGTAAAAAAGTATGTAGAATTAGTTTTAATGAAATAACTAAAAATGCCGTAGTCAATGCAATAAGTAGTCCGCGTGAGATTGATATGAATCTTGTGAATAGTCAACAGGCAAGACGTGCCATAGATAGGATTGTTGGATATAAGATAAGTCCTATACTTTGGGAAAAAGTAAAGAATAAATTGTCGGCTGGTAGAGTGCAAAGTGTTGCTTTGAGACTAATTAGTGAGAGAGAAGATGAGATAAATAGATTTGTACCGGATGAGTATTGGACACTTAGCGCTAATTTGAAGGTTGGCAAAAATTCAAAATTTGAAGTTAATTTTTATGGCAAAGATGGTAAGAAACAAGAACTAAAGTGTGAAAAAGATGTGCTTGAGGTTATTAATGCTATAGGAAATAATAAATTTAAAGTTACGGATGTAAAGAAATCACAGAGAGAAAAGAAAGCGCCATTGCCATTTACTACTTCTACCATGCAACAAGAGGCTGGAAAGTTATTGAACTTTCCTATATCTAAAACTATGAGCGTTGCGCAAAAATTATATGAGGGTATAGATTTACCAGGTAGAGGTACTACAGCACTTATTACATATTTGAGAACGGACTCTACAAGAATTGCTGATGAAGCTATAGTTGCTTGTAAGAATTATATAGAACAAAATTATGGCAATGCATATGTATCAGACTATATTCCTGTAGAAAAAGAAAAGGGAAATAAGGTTCAAGATGCGCATGAAGCAATCAGACCAACATATATTGACTTAGTACCAGCAGATATAAAAGATTCGCTTAGCAAAGACGAATACAAATTGTATTCTTTGATATGGAGACGTTTTGTAGCATGCCGTATGAAAAATGCAATTTATGATACTGAGAAAGTAACATTTAATGCCAACTCGTATGTATTTAATGCTAATTCATCAAAAATTGCTTTTCAAGGATTTTTAACTATGTACAAGAGTCTTGAAGATGAAGAGGACAAGAGTGCTAAGATACCAGAGTTTAAAGTTGATGATGAATTGGAACTTGATAGTTTTAATAAGGAACAGCATTTTACTCAGCCACCTGCTCATTTCACAGAAAGCTCACTTGTAAAATTATTGGAAGAAAATGGTATAGGTAGACCTTCTACTTATGCACCAACCATCAATACTTTACTTAAACGTAGATATGTTACTAAAGAAAAGAAAAATTTGTTTATAACTGAACTTGGAATGGCAGTTAATAACATAATGACTAGAGCTTTTAATGATATAGTTGATGAAAAGTTTACTGCAAATATGGAAAAACAACTTGATGAAGTTGAGAATGGCGCAGTTGAATGGAAAAATGTACTTAGAGAATTTTATCCAAAATTAAAAGAAGAACTTGTGAGTGCAGAGAATAATCTTGAAAAGATAAGTATAAAAGAAGAAGTTACGGAAGAAAAATGTGAAAAGTGTGGGGCAAATCTAGTTGTAAAATATGGACCATATGGCAAGTTTCTTGCCTGCCCAAATTTTCCAAATTGTAGATATACAAAATCTTATTTTGAACATACAGGTATAAAGTGTCCTGAGTGTAAGGAACATGAACTTTATAAGTTACGTACAAAGAAAGGAAGAATTTTCTATGGATGTTCAAGTCCTGATTGTAATTATATGACTTGGCAGATACCTAAAGATGCTGAGATTATAGATGGCATGCAGGAATATGCTGAGAAAGTTAAAGATAGTAAATAAATTATAAACATGGAGGGAATATGTCAGTAAAGTACATTTTTGTAACTGGTGGAGTTGTATCTGGTCTTGGAAAAGGTATCACGGCATCAAGTTTGGGAAGACTTTTGAAAGCGAGAGGTTATAAGGTAACCATGCAAAAGTTTGACCCATATCTTAATGTTGACCCTGGAACTATGAATCCAAGTCAACATGGAGAAGTTTTTGTGACGGATGATGGAGCAGAAACAGACCTTGATTTGGGTCACTATGAAAGATTCATTGATGAGAGTTTGACAAAAAACTCTACAGTGACAAGTGGAAAGATTTATTGGTCAGTTTTGAATAAAGAGCGTAAGGGCGACTATGGTGGCGGTACTGTACAAGTTATTCCTCATGTGACTAATGAGATAAAATCAAGATTTTATAAAAGTGCAGAGTCATTAAGAAATACTGCAAAGGGCAAAAAAGATGATAAGGATATTGAGATAGCTATTATAGAAGTTGGTGGCACAGTGGGTGATATAGAATCTCAACCTTTCATAGAAACAATAAGACAGTTTAAGCATGAACTCGGCAATGATAATGTAATATTGGTTCATGTCGTATTAATTCCATATATAAAAGCTTCACAGGAATTAAAGACAAAACCTACTCAACAATCTGTAAAGACTTTACAAGGAATGGGTATTCAACCTGATATATTAGTATGCAGATCTGAACATCCAGTTGATTCAAGTATAATATCAAAGATATCTTTATTCTGTAATTTAGAGCCAAGTTGTGTAATAGTAAACCCAGATGTAGATATACTTTATGAAGTGCCAATTGTGATGGAAAAACAGGGACTTGCTATAGCGGCAAGTAAATGTCTTGGCTTAAAAGAGAAGACACCAAATCTTACTGAATGGAACAAAATGATTAATAATATGAAGAATCCAACAAAAGAGCTAAATATTGCTCTTGTGGGTAAGTATGTTGCTCTTCATGATGCATATTTGTCAGTTGTGGAGGCACTTAAGGCAGCTGGGGGTTCTAATAAAGCTAAGGTAAATATAACTTGGATAGATTCAGAAGTATTAAAGAAATCAAATGTTGCGAAGTACTTAAAAGGTGTAAATGGAATAATTGTACCTGGTGGCTTTGGTCAAAGGGGTGTTGAAGGTATGATCGTTGCAGCAGAATATGCAAGGACAAAGAAAATCCCTTATCTTGGCATTTGCCTTGGCATGCAGGTAGCTATAATTGAGTTTGCGAGAAATGTGTTGGGATTAAAGGATGCTGATTCAGCAGAGTTTAATACTGAGACAAAGAATCCTGTTATACATTTATTGCCAGAACAAATTGGAGTTGAGGATCTTGGTGGAACTCTTAGACTTGGTAGTTATCCATGTAAAATTGATAAGGGCTCTAAGTGCTATAAAATGTTTGGCAAGGAAGAAATTAATGAGAGACATCGTCATAGATATGAGGTAAATAATGATTATAGAGAGGCATATCAAAAGAATGGAATGGTTCTTGCAGGTTTGTCTCCAAATGGAAAAATAGTTGAGATGATAGAAATATCAAAACATCCTTTCTATGTAGCTACTCAAAGTCATCCAGAGTTAAAGAGTAGACCAAATAGACCACACCCATTATTCCATGGATTTATATCTGCAGCAGTTGATACCTTATCATCAAAGAGAAAGAAATAAACAATGGCAAATGTATTAGTTCTTGGGGCAGGTACATGGGGAGCAGTGATAGCAAATTTACTTACTAAGAATGGTCACAATGTAACCTGTTGGGCAAGAAATGAAAATTTAATAAATAGTTTGTCTAAAATGCATATACATAATAAGTTACCAGGAATTGTTTTTGATGCAAGAAATAATTTTACTACTGACTTTGATAATTCTTTCATAGATAAAGATGTAATAGTATATGCTATACCATCAAATGCATTTAGGGAAGTAGCAAGTAGGTCAATGCGATATATAAATGAAAATCAGTATTTGATTTCGCTTACGAAAGGTATGGAAGATAAAACACTATTTACCATGAGTGAAGTTCTTGAAGATGAATTAAAGATAAATAATATCAATAATGATAAAGTTGTGGTTTTATCAGGACCTACACATGCTGAAGAGGTTGGAAAAGATTTTCCTTCCATGATAGTATCAGCGAGTAAAAATATAGATGCTGCAAAATATGTACAAGATATATTTATGAATGAAAACTTTAGGGTATATACTAATACTGATATAAAGGGTGTAGAGATTTGTGCAGCATTTAAAAATATAATCGCACTCGCGTCAGGTATACTTGCTGGTTTGGGATTTGGAGATAATATCAAAGCCGCAGTAATTACAAGAGGACTTACTGAAATGATTAGAGTAGGAGACGCCATTGGATGTAATAAGGATACATTTTATGGTCTCGCTGGTGTAGGGGATATGATTGTAACTGCCACAAGTACAAATAGTAGAAATTATAATTGTGGAAGATTGCTCGGTGAAGGAATGAAAGCCAAGGATGCCTTAGAAAAAATCGGCATGGTAGTTGAAGGTATTAATTTTGTGCCTAAAGCAATAGAGATTAGAGATAAATACAATTTAGATTTGCCAATTACTACTGGAGTATATGAGATAGTATTTAATAATAAAAATGCAAAAGATATAACAAGTCTACTTATGACAAGAAGTAAAAAGGCAGAATAAAATGGCTATTAAGTTATTGGATAAAAATACTATAAGTAAAATTGCTGCAGGCGAAGTTATTGAAAATCCTGCGAGTGTTGTAAAAGAACTTGTAGAGAATGCTATAGATGCAAAAGCTAGTAATATAGTTATAGAACTTAAAGAAGGTGGCACAAGACTTATTAAAGTAGTTGATGATGGGATGGGTTTTGCTAAAGAAGATATAAAGTTAGCTTTTTTGCAGCATGCCACTTCAAAACTAAGTAGTATAGTAGACCTTGATACGATTAAGTCTTTTGGGTTTAGAGGAGAGGCTCTATCAAGTATTGCATCAGTGAGCAAAGTAGTATTGGTAACGAAAAGTAGAGAAGAAAACAAAACATATGGTTATAGATACTGTATAGATTTTGGGAATGAGACAGATGTTGAGGAAATCGCATCAAACATAGGAACAAGTATAGAGGTTATAGATTTATTTAAGAATGTACCAGTAAGAAAAAAATTCTTAAAAGGTTTTCCAAAAGAAAATGCTTTAGTTGAGGATTTGGTTATGAAGTTTGCAATGTCAAATCCCAACATAGCATTTACACTAATTGTTGATGGCAGGACAAAATTTTCATCAACTGGTAACAATGATTTAAAAAGTATTATATATAGTATATATGGTAGAGAAGTGCTAGATAGTCTAATTTATGTGGATAATGAGTTTTCAAATGTAGCAATTAAAGGTTATATTGCTAAGCCTATAGTTGTGAGAAATACAAAGAATGACGAGATTTATTTTGTAAATAAAAGATATATTAAGAGTAAAGTTATAAATAAGGCTATAGAGGGTGCTTATGAAGAATATTTAATGCAACATAAGTTTCCGCTCGTAGTATTAGATATAGATATCGATAGTAGTAAAGTTGATGTAAATGTTCATCCCAAAAAGATGGAAGTAAGGTTTAGTAGTGATGAACTCATATATATGTGCGTTTATAATGTAATACATGATGCACTTAAAAATGAAAATTTGATACATGAAGAAAAATTAGTAGTAGATGATATAGTAAATATTGATAGTATACAAGATAATGAAAGTGATAGTTCTTACATCGCTTTGAATATGCCTGATGAAAGAATAGAATTATCAAAGCAAAGCCACGATCAAAATGTGAGTGTTGATTCCTTACCATCATTAAGTAAATTACTTAATTATAATTTAAAAGAAGGTTTAAACTTATCTAACTTTAATAATAACATTAGTAACAAGGTAGAGGAAAAGTCATTTATTCAAAAATCATTGACTGAAGACCACAGGTATATAGGGCAAATATTTAATACATATATATTAATTGAATTTGAAGATAAACTTTATATCATTGACCAACATGCTGCACACGAGAAGATTAATTTTGAAAGGATAATGAAATCCTATAATGAGGGAAATGTCGTTAGTCAAAAGATTTTTCCAAGTATAATTTTGAAATTAACTCCACTGCAATATGAGGCATTAGCATCAAATATTGATGCATTTACAAAAATTGGTTTTGAAATTGAATTATTTGGAGATAATGATATAAAGGTTGATGCTGTACCTTACAATATTTTTAATATTGGAAATGAAAAGTTATTACTTGATATGATTGATAGCTTTGCTGATGCGGGAAATAAAGAGCAATATAGTAGCATAGTAGAGAAGATTGCATCTATTTCTTGTAAAAAAGCAATAAAAGCAAACTATATATTGTCAGAAAATGAAGTGAAGCAATTACTTAGGGATTTGTTCAAATTAGATAATCCTTATAATTGTCCACATGGCAGACCTACAATTATTTCATTGAGTAAATATGAATTTGAAAAAAAGTTCGGGAGAGTAGTATAGATGAAAAGAATAGTTATATCAATATTATTTGCGATATCAATTTTACTCATGTATTCTTGTGGAAGTGAAGAAAAGAAACCATTTGGTGCAGAGAATATTGATTATAATCAGGTTGAAAAACTTAATAAAGAAGGACCAATAATTGAAAGCGCTCATGCTGAGAATGTACCACCAATCAGTGATATTATAGCTACATCGGAAATAGGACCAGCACGTATAGATTATTCTGATAAAGTAGTAGAGCCTACTGCAGATAAGGAAGAGGAACCAGATTATGGTGGTATACCTATAGTTACCAGGGAGAGAAAATCGTAGTGGATTTAAGTGGATTAAATAAAGAACAAAAAGAAGCGGTTATGTATAATGATGGGCCATTGCTCATTATTGCCGGTGCTGGCTCTGGTAAGACTAGAGCTATCACCTATAAAGTTGCTTATCTTGTTGATAGTGGTGTAAACCCACAAAATATTTTGGCGATTACTTTTACAAATAAAGCTGCAAATGAAATGAAGGAGAGAGTAGAGAGTTTACTTGGCGACAATTCTAAGCAAGTGTTTATCTCAACATTTCATAAGTTTTGTGGCAGAGTTTTAAGAGTCTTTATTGAAACAATTGGCTACAATAGAAATTTTACAATTTATGACACTGATGACCAAAAGAAATTGATTAATAAGATAATAAAAGATCTTGGCTATGATGAAAAGAAAATTAAGGCAAGAGCAGTGGCAAATAGAATTTCATATTGCAAAAACCATGATATAAGTATAGACGAGTTTAAAAAATCTGCTAAGAGCGATACTGAAAAGATTTATGCAAGGTGCTTTGAAGAATATGAAGATAGGATGTTTAAAAACAATGCGATAGATTTTGACGATATGTTATTACTTACAGTAAGAGTGCTTAAAGAAAATGAAAATGTAAGAAAACAGTTAGCGTCAAAGTTTAAATATATATTAGTTGATGAATATCAAGATACAAACCTCGTGCAATTTGAAATTGTGAAACTTCTTACTATGGACAATAATAATATGCTTACTGTTGTGGGAGATGATGACCAAAGTATTTATAGATTTAGAGGAGCTGACATTAGGAATATACTTGAGTTTGAAAATGTATTTGATGATGCAAAGATTATAAAACTTACTCAAAATTATCGTTCAACTAATAATATATTAAATGTCGCAAATAATATTATTAAGAACAACAAGGGTAGAAAAGCAAAAGAGCTTTGGTCAGATAATGGTGAAGGGGCTAAGGTTATATTTACAGAATATGAGGATGACGGAAAAGAAGCTTATTCTATCATTAGTGATATAAAAAAGAACGGCGATTACAAAAATACTGCTATACTCTACAGGACTAATGCTCAATCAAGAAAGTTTGAGGAAATGTGTGTATCGTTTTCTGTCCCATACACTTTAGTTGGAGGAGTGAATTTCTATGAAAGAAGAGAAATAAAGGATGTGCTTGCGTATATGCATATCTTAGTAAATCCTAGTGATACAAATAGTCTTTTTAGAGTTATTAATGTGCCTAAAAGAGGTATAGGAGATACAAC
>OMRR01000036.1 GCA_900313535.1 uncultured Eubacteriales bacterium | reverse complement strand
TTATACCCCGTCCCTAATAATAAAATAGATTTAGTAGTTTATGCAAATATTATCGATAAAGCATATTATAAAATATCTATTGCAGTAGATAATGAAAGACACACATTCGCTGAATCAAGAATAACAAAAAGTACACCATTCTATATAAAAAATGATCAATTTGTTAAGCATTGTGTACCAGATACATTTTGTAATATTGTAATTATAGTAGAATTGGTCGCAACTATACCAGATTTACCCAAAACGAATCCTATGGTAGAAATAACAGTTAGAGAGCCAACACAAAAAGGTGATTATACTAATCTTCGAGTTCCAACCTATTTACAAAAAGGAATCGCCAAAAAAGATTTCACTACCGGAGATGGTTATTATTATTTATATACTGATATCGGTGTAAGTGATGAAGGTGATGTAACAGTCAACTTTTATAGAGACTATGGAGAAGTATATGGAAGAATTGTCAAAAAAGATACCCGTGATACTTCTGGAGAAATCGAATGGATGGATATGTATAGACTCCCTGGTGAAGAATGGGATGTTGATAGCAAAAATTTCAACAGATATATAAAAAAATTCCATATTGATATAGAAGATACCATAGATTGTATCAATGGTTGTTATTTAATTCTCGGAATAATAATATCTCAAATTGGTGAATATGCAGAAGATTGGAAATTCTATCCTTTCAGTATTATAACTGAAATAGGTCAAAGTACTTTCGGTGAAGACGCTGAAGTACCTATAATAACAATTCAAGTTGATGAATTTATTATTGGTAATGTTAATATTGCGAAAAATGTAAGAATTTCTCAATTATATCAAGTATGGCTTCCACGTGATACTCTTCAAGTTCAATTTGATTGGCAATCTGAATTGGCTGGTCTTTATATAAATGTTGATGACGAGACTTTGCCCACTGCAGGAAATGCAGATTTCATTTTACGTCCAAATGGTACAGATAGTATATTAATTTTAGAAAAACAAAAAATATTTGATAGATTAGTCGAATTAGGGAAAAAAGACCGTTCTGATTTTAATATTGAAGATACAAGATTAATTATTGGTGTATGGACAGATAAAACAGATTCGGCCAATACTGAATTATATTCTTTAAGAGTACATGAAGTATCTAAAGATCCTGATGAATATACACTTTTCGATATTATTGAAGTTAATACAGACCAAAAAGTATTATGTAAGCCTACTCTTTTAGAGGAAAATAGATATCAATGCTTATTCATGGTTGTTTATGATAGACAAGATGTCGAATATGGACAAGATTTATTAGTATATGCCAGATCAACCAACAGAGCTGATACAACTGAAATGTATGGTAATTTTATTTATGCTGATACCTATGATAGATATGATATCGAGCATTTAAAAGCAAGTATTCCCACATATGATGGTTCCGATTATAATTCAGTAAGAGATGATATAAATTACTTTTATGTTAAATTAAATTCTGCTCCTAATCATAATAATAGTTACTTTTATATAAGTGTTATATCAAAATTCTCTGATGATATTATGATGGTCTCTTCAATTAATACATATGATACCGCCAAAGAAGGAGATAAAGAAATTTATATTTTCAATCCTAGTGCTCGTACTGAACAAATTGCTCAAATAACTAATACTGATACATTAAAAATTAAATTCATGATTCAAAGTAGTTTAATAGTAAATATAGAAAATTTAGGAGGTGAAGCTGATTTAAAATGGGAAGAAAATGATACAGTCGTTCATAATTTAAGAGGAAGAGGTGATCGTCTTACTTTAACTACACCATCAAGTAATTATAAAACACTTGTTATCACAAAATTAAAGTCAGATGCTAAACAAAAAGACCAACTCCCTGGATTTGTCTTTGTTATAGATTACATAGAAAGAAATCCTTCGAAGAATTTCGACGAAGTTATTTATGGTAATTCTATTGAAATTTCATATAGAGACACCGATCTTCCTATATTTTTATATAGTAAAGCCGTAGATTATTCCAATGATATAAGTTTATCTTTGACTTTCAGAGATTCACATATTGATACAAGTGGTGAATATACAGAATCTCCAATTATTGTAAGAGCTTATTTGGATAAAAGAGATACTATTTATA
>OMRR01000051.1 GCA_900313535.1 uncultured Eubacteriales bacterium | reverse complement strand
CTATAAAACCAAGGATAAAAAGTTTTATGGATGAAGTAAATGCGGAACTTTGGCGACTTGGAATTATAGCAAAGACAGAACACAACGAAGTTGCACCATCACAGCATGAATTGGCAGTAAAGTTTATGCCATCAAATATTGCAACAGATCAAAACCAACTCATAATGGAACTTCTTCCTAAGATTGCAAAAAAACATAAGTTGGTATGTCTATTACATGAAAAGCCATTTGACGGAATCAATGGAAGTGGCAAGCACAACAACTGGTCGATAGGAACGGATGACGGCACAAATCTTTTATCACCTGGCAAAAATGCACACGACAACTTAAAGTTTCTATTATTTATTGCAGCAGTAATTAAAGCAGTTGATGACTACCAAGATTTATTAAGACTCAGTGTTGCGACTGCAAGTAACGACAATAGGTTAGGTGGAAACGAGGCGCCACCAGCAATCATATCTATATTTTTAGGCGAAGCGTTGACAGATGTTTTATTAAATATCGAAAAGTATAAAAACATGTACTTTGGAAAAAAATCAATTCTTGAAATAGGTGTAAAGAGTATACCAAATCTAGCCAAGGATGTATCAGATAGAAATAGAACTTCACCATTTGCATTTACAGGTAATAAGTTCGAATTCAGAATGCTTGGCTCTTCAGATTCTATAGCCTGCGCAAATATAATGTTAAACTCGGCTGTTGCAGATACACTAAGGATATTTAGAGAAGAGTTAGAAAAAGATAGTAAGGTTGCATACGAAGAAAAAATAACTAAGTTAATTAAAAATGTAGCAAAGGCTCATAAACGAATAATATTTAATGGCAATGGCTATGATAAGTCATGGGAGATAGAAGCTAAAAAGAGAGGACTCGAAAATCTAAGAACTACACCTGAATCAGTTGTCACACTACTTAGAAAGAAGAATGTCGATATGCTTACGAGGATGAAAGTCTATGATGAGGTTGAAATAGAGTCAAGAGTTGAAACATTACTTGATAATTACTGCAAGATGAAAAATATTGAAGCGAGATGTATGGTCGACATGGTCAATAGATCAATCTTACCTTCAATAAATGGATATATTAAGAAACTGATGGACACCATGATGAATTATAAGAAACTTAGCATCAAGACGAAAAGTTCTTTTGTAAAAGATGAAGTGGTTGCATTGACGAAGTTAGTTGATGATATCGATCGCGCAAATAAGAAATTAGAAGAATGTTGCTTTAACGAATCAAGTTATGTAGACATAAAAAAGAAGGCGGATTACATATTGAAAAAGGTTATTCCGGAAATGGCAAAGTTAAGAGAACTTTGTGACAAGGCAGAGTTAAAGATGCCATTTGATATGTGGCCTATGCCTACATACAACGAACTACTATTTAGTATATAAGGAGGTAACTATATGTGTTCAATAATGTGTTATGTAGGAGGAGATAAGAATATAAGTGCATTTAAAGAAGGTTTTATGAAATCTAAGATGAGAGGGCCAGATGACACAAAGATTATTACTATAGGTGATGACCTTATGGGATTTCATAGACTTGCTATTATGGACTTGGAGTCAAGTGGTATGCAACCATTTGAATATGATGGCTCATATGTGGTTTGTAATGGAGAAATCTATGATTTTAGTATATTAAAAGAGGACTTGGTCAAGAAGGGATATAAGTTTAAAAGCACTTCTGACTGTGAGGTTCTACTTCCACTGTATTTTGAATATGGCATAGAAATGTTTAAAAAGTTGGATGCCGAATATGCTATGGTTCTCTACGAAAAAAAAACTGGAAAGTATATAGCTGCAAGAGACCCTATAGGTATAAGACCACTATTTTACGGATATGATAAAGATAAAAATATAGTATTTGCTAGTGAGGCAATTAACCTTGTTGATATCTGTGAAGAAGTAAAACCATTTCCACCAGGACATTATTACTTAGATGGAAAGTTCATATCATACAATGACATAGCAACTCCTAAGTGTAAAAGAAGTGATGATGTAGATGCTGCATGCAAAAATATAAAAGAAAAATTGATTAGCGGTGTTAAGAAAAGATTGGTGGCAGATGCGAAGGTGGGATTTTTACTTTCAGGAGGACTTGATTCATCACTCGTGTGTTCTATCGCAGCAAAAGAGTCAAAGGAAAAAATTAAAACATTTGCCATAGGTATGGACATAGATGCAATTGATTTAAAATATGCAAAAGAAGTTGCTGACTATATAGGAAGTGAGCACACTGAAGTAATCATTTCAAGAGATGATGTGATTAATAGTTTAGAAAAAGTTATATCTATACTTGGCACTTATGACATCACAACTATAAGAGCATCTATGGGAATGTATCTTGTTTGTAAATATATACATGAGAATACTGACATAAGAGTTTTACTTACTGGCGAAATATCAGATGAATTATTTGGTTATAAGTATACTGATTTTGCACCTAACGCAGATGAATTTCAAAAGGAAGCTGAAAAGAGAATTAGAGAATTATATATGTATGATGTACTGAGAGCAGATAGATGTATATTAGAAAACTCTCTTGAAGCGCGAGTTCCTTTTGGAGACATAGAGTTTGTAGAATATGTCATGAGCATAGACCCAAAGATAAAGATCAACACTTATGGTAAGGGAAAGTACCTTTTGAGACATGCGTTTGAAGGAGATTATTTGCCAGACAGCATACTTTGGAGAGAGAAGGCAGCATTTTCTGATGCTGTAGGTCACTCAATGGTTGATGATATAAAAGAGTATGCTGAAAGTTTTTATACTGATGAAGAGTTTAAAGTAAAAAAAGAAAAGTATACATTTGCAAAACCTTGGACCAAAGAATCTTTGCTGTATAGAGAAATATTTGAAAAGTACTATGGTGACAATGCAAAAATGGTAGTTGATTTCTGGATGCCAAATAAAAATTGGAAGGGATGTGATGTAGATGACCCATCTGCAAGAGTTCTAAGTAACTATGGCGACAGTGGAAAATAACTGTAGGTGTCTCTACTTTGATTATTCTCAAAAAAATGGTATAATCTAAAAATGATTTAAGTAACAAGTGTTACGCAACAAACGATTACACATGCTAAATATAGAGGGGTTATTAACCCCTTCTTTTAATAGGTTCATTTATAAATATACAAAAGAGTAAAATAATAAAAAGCGAGGCGTGATAATGAAAACAAAAGAAGTAATAATAGGGTTTGTAAAAAAATACAAAATTGAGTCAGTTGCAGTTTTGATATTTTCAGTTTTGTCTGCTATTGCATTT
>OMRR01000038.1 GCA_900313535.1 uncultured Eubacteriales bacterium | reverse complement strand
TGTTTTTCAAAAGTGCGAACTTTAGAGGTTCCAGCGGGCACCTTAACTCGAAAAAGTAGAAAATTGATACTTTTTCGAGGTGCCCTTA
The DNA here is from genome assembly GCA_900313535.1 of uncultured Eubacteriales bacterium. GTDB lineage: Bacteria > Bacillota > Clostridia > Lachnospirales > Lachnospiraceae > UBA3633. Next base: position 9,588 of record OMRR01000038.1, on the reverse strand, counting down.
AATTATTTGTTTGTGATTAGATTTTGAAGAGATAAGTTTTCAATAAAAACTTTCTTTGTGAGAAATGTATTGGTTAAAATTTTTGTTAAAGAATAATATTTTAGTTCAAGGAAAGGTTTAAGGAAATAAATTCTAATTACGCGTCATTGCAAACGCGTATAGTTTTTAACTATTATATTCATGGAGTTTAGTGAGTTTAAAGAAAAAATTTCATCTAAGTTTTTAAAGAAAATTTCCATTGACATTTCAGATATCCAGTGCCAACAGTTTTTTGATTTTATGAATTTGTTGATTGAAAAGAATAAAGTGATGAACCTAACAGCAATTGTTGCACCAGATGAAATAATTGTAAGACACTTTCTTGACTCTTGCATGATGATAAAGTTTTTTAAGGAAAATGACTTAGATGAAAAAAGGATTGTTGATGTTGGAACCGGTGCTGGCTTCCCTGGATTGCCACTTGCCATAATGCTGCAGAAAACAAACTTTGTTTTAACTGATACTCTTGGAAAAAGAATAAAATTTTTGCAAGAAGTATTAGATTGTATTGGAATTAACAATGTTGAACTAATAAAAGCCAGGGCTGAAGATTTTGCACATGAAAAAGGATATAGAGAGCAATTTGATTACATTGTTTCAAGGGGTGTAGCAAGGTTTTCTGTACTTTCCGAGTATTCTCTTCCGCTTTTGGTTGTTGGTGGAAAGATGCTAGCCTATAAGATGAATGATTGTGGCGAAGAACTAAAAGAAGGAACAAAAGCAATTAATGTTCTTGGTGGAATGTTTCACGTGAAACATCCATACGGTATTATTGATGGAGAACCAGAGCGATGCATAGTTGAAATAGATAAGGTTAAAACCACTCCAAACAAGTACCCAAGGAAAGCCGGAATCCCAAGCAAGGAACCACTGTGACATATCTTTGAAACACAACCTCAAATAATGATACAATTATTCCAAATCGGCACTAGCCGATTTTTTGTTTCACGTGAAACAATTTTAATAGGTTTTCAACACATTGTTACAAAAATGTGCAAAGGTTAATATGTTTCACGTGAAACAAGCAAAAAATGTGCAAAACAAGTTAAAAAAGCAATAAAAATTAAAAAATTTTACGAAACAAACAACAATTTGTTTAAATCTTGTGACTATCTATTATTGACAAAAAAAGATAAAAAAAGTATAATCACTCAGTTAAAACAAAAAATTTAAGAGGTGCATATGGCTAAAGTAATTTCTATCACAAATCAAAAAGGTGGAGTTGGAAAAACTACAACAGCTATTAATTTGGCAGCTGCTCTTGCTGAGGCAAATCAAAAAGTTTTGATTGTCGATTTTGATCCTCAGATAAATGCAACAGCTGGCTTTGGAGTTGAATTGGATGAAAACAGCAAAACTGTTTTTGATGCAATTCATCAAAACGACCAAAGTAAAAATATAATCATAAATGAAATTGTAAAGAACCTTGACTTGCTTCCTGGTTCAATTGAGCTTTCAAGTTTGGAGACAGAATTATTAAATAGACCGGACAGGGAACAGGAATTAAGAAAAGTAATTGATCGGGTGAAAAATGATTATGATTATGTAATCATTGATTGCCCACCAGCAGTTGGTATATTGACTGTAAACGCGTTAGTAGCATCAGACGCGTGTATAATTCCTGTACAATGCGAGTATTTTTCTCTTGAAGGATTAAACCAAGTAATGTCTGCTATAGAATTAGTAAGAAGTAATATGAATTCTAAGTTAAAAATAGAAGGAATATTATTTACGATGTATGATGCAAGAACAAGGCTTGGTCAAGATGTTGTAGCAATGGTAAAACAAAATATAAAAGAAAAAGTTTTTGATACATTAATTCCAAGAAATGTTCGTCTTGCAGAAGCACCAAGTAATGGAATGAGCATTTTGGATTATGATAGTGGTTCAGTTGGAGCAGATAGATATAGAAAGCTTGCAAGTGAAATATTGTCAAATAGTGAGGTGTAGTATGGCGAGTTATAGAAGAGGCTTAGGTAAATCATTTGAAAAAATATTTGGAGAAGAAAAAGTACAAAATGAAGAACAAGAAACAAAAGTAACTACATCTGAACCAAAGATAGAATATGTCGAAAAAGTAGTTGAAGTGCCGGTTGAAAAAGTGGTTGAAAAAGTAGTTGAGGTTCCAGTTGAAAAGATAGTAGAAAAAATCGTGGAAGTTCCTACTGGAGAAAATACTACTGGCTCTCCTCTTATGGTAAATATAAACTTTGTACAAGCAAACCCAAATCAGCCAAGAAAGAACTTTGATGAAGAGAGATTAAATGAGCTTGCTGAATCAATAAAGAATTATGGCATCATAGAACCATTGGTAGTAAGAAAGGTTGGACCAGTTCACTATGAAGTAATAGCTGGTGAGAGAAGACTTCGTGCATCAAAAATTGCTGGGCTTACAGAGGTGCCAGTAATAGTTAAGGAATACTCGGATGATGAAAGAAAGATAGTAACCCTTCTTGAAAATGTACAAAGGGAGGATTTAAATTCAGTAGAAAAAGCATTTGGCTATAAGGCACTTATAGATGAATTTAATATGACACAAGACGAGGTTGCAGAAAAGGTTGGAAAGAGTAGATCTGCAGTTGCTAATACTCTCCGTCTTTTGACACTTGATGAAAAATTGCTTGATATGATTAAAGAGGGTGTTCTTTCGGAAGGACACGCAAGAGCTTTAATAAGTATTGATGATGAGGCATTTAGAGATAAAGTTGTAAAGGCAGTTATAGAGAAAAAGTTAAGCGTAAGAAAGATTGAAGACATGATAAGACTTGAGAAGCTTGCTAACTATAGAAAAGATAAGGAAAATGCCTTAAATACAGAGAGCTTCAAAAAGATAAAAATTCAACTTAAAGATATAGAAAAGCAAATGAGAAGTAGGCTTAATGCGGCATTGAGAATTAATGCCAAGACAGAAAATACAGGGGTTATAGAAATAAAGTATGATTCACAGGAAGAGTTAGACAGAATATATTTGTTAATAAATTCTATCAGATAGGTATAAGGTCACAAGAGATTGTAAATAGCAGGGGGAATGATGATATTATTTGACAATCCAGTTTTGTTTATTATCATAATAATGCTGACGGCAGTTACGATAATTGCCATCTCCTTTTCTGTGGTGGCAATAGCAAAATATAGTGAATTAAATAAAAAATACGAAATATTTATGAGTGGCCGTGACGCTGAGACTTTAGAAGAATATTTTATAGATTTACAAAAAGATATAGACCACTTAGTTGAAGATAATAAAAAGAACAAAGAAAGCATAAGAAAACTAAATCGTATTACAAAAAGATCATTTCAAAAAATGGGCTTTTATAAATATGATGCGTTTGAAGAAAAAACTGGCAAAAGGTCTTTTGCACTTGCGCTTTTGGACTTTACCAATACAGGACTTGTTATCACAAGTCAAAGTCTCGGTGATGGCACTATAATCTTCATAAAAGAGGTAGATGCAGGAACTACAAATACTAAGCTTGGCCCAGAAGAAGAAAAAGCTCTTGAGATAGCATTAGGACAAAGAGATAAGTATGAGGATAGGTAGATTTTTTGATAACATATTTGTAAAGAGAAGAAAAAAACCATTGAACCCTATATTGGTGGCAATGGTTGTGTTTTTTTTAGCAATAGTTTTATTTAATGTTTATACATACAATAGATTAAAGCCAAAGCAATTGTACTATATGGACACACTTGATGCGACCTTTCCAATCATATACCAGATACGAAATGACAAAATGATTAATGAAATGAGGGGTTTTGCAAACGAAAAATATAATATGGTGTCAAATGATACTATTACCATGCTTGATGCAGAAAGAAAATTGACCCTATTAATAAAAAACAACAAAAATGTATTTAATGCAATAGAGTATGAAATAAGGGATAAGACAAGTAATAGTTTGCTTGAAAGGACTAAATTTGATATAAGTGAGGACAATAAAAACAAGAAAAAAGATGAGACAAAAATCACTTTAAATATACAAAACTTGATAAAGGTAAATACCACATACTTATTAACAATAAAGATAAATGCAAATAAAAAAGAGGCATATTATTTTGCCAATATAATTTATAGGCCAAAAAACGACTTAAACAATGCTATAAATCAGGTAGAGGATTTTACAAAAAGGACTTTTAAAGTTGCATCTGCATCATCACTTGTACAATATCTAGAAACAAGTATCAATCGAGACACAAAAGAGATGCATACGGTTACTCTCCAACAAACATTTGAACAATTGACATTTGCAGATACAAAAATGCAATTAGTGAGTGACCTATATTATAGTATTTATCAGGCGCAGGAATATAGTTATAATATAGCAGTGAGATACCTAGCTAAAAGTGCAAAGAATGAATTTTTTATAATTCGAGATGAATATGTGCTTAGGTGGGATGGTAAGCGATGGTATTACATGAAGTTTACAAGAGGCTTAGAAGAGCTGATAGATATAGAAAAAAATCCATACAATGATACCAATAAGAGGTTTTATACGGGTGTCACAAATCCAAGTAAGCTGGTAAAACTAGAGTCAGAAAATAAACGATATTTTGTATTTTGTAAAGAAAAGGAAATGTACATATATGATAATGAAACTCAAACGATGACAAATATATTCTCATATCATATAAGGGACAAAGCAAAGTTTGAAGAAGTTGCAAAGGACTTTGATATAAAATTATTAAATATAAGTGACGAGGGTGAAGTAACCTATATAGTATATGGTTACAATATGACAGGTTTAAATGAAGGAAGTATGGGTATAGGTATATATACTTATAATTCAGAAATAAATGAGTCTGAAGAAAAACTATTTATACCAATTTACACTACATTCCAAAGCTTGAAATATGATATAGATAAATTGTGCGTTTTCAAAAACAACATGCTTATATTTAAGAGTTATAATAAAGTATATTCTATAGACATAAGCACTGCAGAAATACTTACTCTTGCAGATGGATTTGAGGAAACTAAGTTTGCAGCAAGTTCAAACAATAGATATTTTGCATTTAATAATGACAAAGAAGGCAAGTCTAAACATATCAATATATATAATATAGAAGATGGCAGGGTTACAACTATCGACGCTGAAGATGGCGAAAATATTGAAGTAGTAACTTTTATGAATGATGACCTCTTCTATGGTGTATTTAGTGATGAAAATGTATGGAGAGAAATTGGAAAAGTAATAGGAAGACCTAGTCATGAAATAAGAGTTGTAAATGCCGTGACAGGAAAGGAAGATTTATTTAAAGAGGAAGACAGATACTTATACAATTTTGTAAACCAGCAAAAAGTACTTAGATATAATAAATACAAAAGAGAAGGCACACACTATACATATTTGACAAATGATGTTATAGTTAATAGTTATCCAGAAGAAAATACAGATGCATATGGTTATAAGGAAGAAATGACAAAGGATAAGTTAAGGGTTGGATATTTTGATATTCAAATGGATAAGAAAAGCACTATGAAGTATAATATGAGTTCTGGAATATCAAGAAAACAGATAGAGGAAACGGCCCTTGAATCTTCAAAAGCGGATGAAGAGACTATATACTATGTATATGATAGTGGAAACCTAAAAGCGAAGTTAAAGAATTTGTCAGATGGCATTAATGAAATTAGAGATAACTACGGCTATGTTAAATTAAACGACAGAATTACTTGCTACAATAGAGCCAATAAGGGAAATGTCTCATATCTTAGACAAGCAGATTCTATACTTGAAAACTTAGAGGGTTTTGAAGAAAATGTATATTTAAAGAATAATGCAATTCTTGTAATGAATATAACAGGTGTCACAGAAAGAGATCTTGAGTATTATCTAAGTTTGAATGAGAAGGTGGCAGTCTATAAGGATGATACTTTCCAATTCTTTATCACAGGATACGACAATAATAATTATGTCCTTGAATATGCAAATAAAGATAGAATACTGACACCAAGGGCAGATGTACACGATGCAGTGATATATGGTGGCTATGTACTCTTCGCCCAACTCGAAGCTCTTGAATAATCGTAGTGGTAAACATAGATTTGTAGGGGCGAGCACGGCGAGCCCACAAAGGAGAAAATGGTAAAAATTATAAGAAAAATAGCATTAATATTTGCGCTAATAATATCAATGATATTACTAGGTTCTTGTGATAGCAAAATTAGAAATATCAATATCCACGGCACATATAGAAGTAACAATAGCATGATGGGTTATGAAGCTATAGTTGACAATGGTACCATAGCCATTTATTCCATATCTCCATTTGAAAGAAGTCTATACTGGTATGGCACTTGTAATGCAAATGAATTAGACGAAAATAATAAGTTGATTTCACAGAGACTTGAAACTGAAAGTGATAGAAATTGGTTTTTTTCAGACTTTGGAAGTATGGGAAGAAGTAGGGTGAGGGCAAAAGAGATATTATTTACTGATAATTCGCTGACATTTATCTACGATATGAGTGGAATGGCTATAAGTCAAGAAACCTTATATAAACAAGTGGAAGAAAGAAAAGGTGGTAGTGGATTTGATTCAAATGCAGAGAAGGCTGATCCAAATTATGTAGAACCAAGCAAACCTTTGCCACATGAGATACCAAGAGGTCAGAAACCAACTGAAGAATCGACTGAAGCACCGACAGAGCAAAGTAAAGAAACAGAAAAAGGTTTTGATGAAGACACTATAACATTATAAAAAATATTAAGAAATTATGAAGGGGTAGAAAGTTTCTACCTCTTTTTTTATGTTAATATCTTGTTTGCTTTTTGTTATTAACTTTGTTGTAAGAAAAATTAAAGATTTGTTATACTTAAATGTACAGATGTATAATTTTATATTCATATAAAATAAAAAATTCATTCAGTAAAATTTTAACAGCGAGGTGTATGTTTACTAGCTTTTTCGTCCTTATAAAAAAGGATGAAGGAAGGAGCGGTTATGAAAAATCGTAGAAAAAAAATTATAAGGGAGAGATTGTTAAAAAGATTTGTTGCTATGTTGCTAATAACTAGTATGATTTTTACTAGTCATGCAACTTTTGTATTCGCAGAAGGAATACAAAATCATACGGAGGCAGCAAGCGTAGAGCAAAGTTCTATGATTCCTAGCTTAGTGACTACTACTAAAGGAGAAGAGGAAGGTAGTCAAGGAATCGTACCAAGCGAAGGAAATGTTGCTGATAAAAGTGGGGAAGAAAAACCTGCAGAAGGCGAAAAAAATGCCGAAGGTGAAAAACCTGCCGAGGGTGAAAAACCTGCCGAGGGTGAAAAACCTGCCGAGGGTGAAAAACCTGCTGAGGGTGAGAAACCTGCTGAGGGAGAAAAGCCAGAAGAAGGTGAGAAGCCAGAAGAAGGCGAGAAACCAGCCGAGGGTGAAAAATCTGAAGAAGATGAGAGACCAGCGGAGGATGGCACCACTAGTAAAAATGCTGAAAAATTAGAAGAAGGTGAAAAGCCAGCGGAAGGCGAAAAACCATTAGAAGGCGAAAAATCTGAAGAAGATAACCAAAACGACACCACAAAAAATGATGGTGGAGAGGCTTTGAATGAGCAAGATAAAGATGGCGAAAATACTGCCACTTCAAGTGAAACTGAGAAAATAGATTCAGAAGAGAATAATAATGATGATATAGATACTGCTACTAAGAGTGAGGCATACAACGTTTTAGAAGCATTAATTGCCACAACGAGTGAGGCTAGTGAAGGCACTGTAGAAGTAGCTAGTATTAGTGAAATATCTGATGATAAATTGTTAGGTAGGGTTCCTGGAGATACTTGGAGTGAAGACCATTGGGATTCAACTGCCAAAAGGGCAAATGTTGCCTATGTAAATAATCAAGATCAAGTTTATGGTGGAGAGCTATTACGTCTTTGGACATTTGCTGGAAAAGACATGTCATCATCTAGCTATGAGGCAGATGATTTTCTTGAAGAGGTTGCACCGATGGGAAAAAAGTATTGGGGTGTTTATGAAATGGGATCAAGCTATGATTCAAAAGACGCCTTTTTGAACGACTATAATCATACAAAAAATTGGGATGAAGCTCTTCTCAATACTTATGGAAATCCATATAGAGTAGGTAGTTTGTATTCTTATTATCAAAATCAAGTTGGTTGGGATTCTACACCAAAGTTTTATGGTGCAGTATATGATGATGCTTTAACTATAAAATATATTACCAACCTTCCTACACATGAATGGGATTTGGATGATGAAAGTAGATGGAATAATGCTTTAACTAGATGGGATCTTTATCAATTTATTGGCTCAATTACTGCTGAATCTAGAGAATATTGTTATAGAGGTGGATACTTAAAAAGTGATGAAGGAACTGCTATAACTGCACATAAATATACTGGCACAGACAAATTAACTCTTATTGGTTGGAATACTAAAGCAGATGGCACAGGTACTTCTTATGAGTTAGGAGAATTTATACCTGATGAAGCACCATTTACAAATAATCACCTTACACTTTATGCAGTATGGCAAGACTCAAGTCTTGTTAAGAGAGTTAAGTATGATGATAATATAGATCCGATGTCTGGATATTTTGAACCACATTTTGATGATTCACTTACAGGAGATACTACAAATAACCCTATAGTTTTAGTTGGTAATGGAATAAAGACTATTAAGTGGAATGATTTTAAAGAAAAAACAATAACAAAATGGAACACAGCGGCAGATGGCTCAGGTATAGATTATGCAATAGGCGCTACTATCACAGATTATTCAGGTTTTAATGCTGATGGAGTTCTTCAATTGTATGCTATATGGAGTACATCTATAGATATAAAATTTGGTGTGAATTATGAGCAAAGCATTCCTACTGGTTGGACTTTGCAAGGCACTTGGGATATAACAAATATATCAAATAGTAGTTTACCTATAACACTTGCAAATGGTAGTGGACTCAGTATAAAAAATGATACAACAGGAGATGTTAGATATTTAAGAGGTTGGATTCAAGAAAGTGTTAGTAGACAGTGGCCTCTTGGACTAGAGATAACTGCAGATGGTTGGGATAAAGATGAATTATTTAGATATGGACAAGAAACGACACCAATCTTAAAGGCTTTATGGCAAGAAGTATATGCAGTTGCATACCAGCAGAATTTGGGTGACTATACTTTGGATGGTGATTGGTTTAATGCAAGCATGACTGAAAATCTTGAATGGAGTCCTATCACAGTCTCTGGTAGTATGGATGCTGACAAAATAAAAATAGGAAGAAAGGATAATAATATTAAACTCTTGACAGGCTGGAATACTAAAGCAGATGGCACAGGTATTAGTATAGCTTTTGGTGAAACAATCGATAACACTAGAGCAAGTCTTTTTGATACACATAAAGAATTGAAATTATATGCTCAGTGGGAAGAAACAGAGGATGCATTTTATTATACAGACGGCAAACCAAGAATAGTGCTTGCTTATCTTGATAAAGATGCAACAACTTCTACAAAAGAAAAAATTCAAGTATTTGATTTGTCAGATACTTCTATAACAGTTGATTCTATAAAAACTATTATAAACAATG
>OMRR01000167.1 GCA_900313535.1 uncultured Eubacteriales bacterium | reverse complement strand
TTACTATCTTTGCTCTCTTTTGAAGTTTTGCATCAACTAAATCTTCCTTCAATTCTTTTTCAAGTTTCTCAAGGTCTACATCGCAGAGAAGTTCTCTTATTGATTCAGCACCCATTCCAACTCTAAAAGCATCTTCGCCATACTCTTCAACAGCTTGATTATATTCTCTCTCAGTAAGTACATCTAACTTATGCAAATTAGTTATACCTGGATCAAGTACTACATAAGCAGCAAAGTACAATACCTTCTCAAGATTTCTTTGAGTCATATTGAGTATAAGTCCAATTCTTGAAGGTATACCTTTGAAATACCAGATATGTGATACAGGTGCAGCAAGAGTGATATGTCCTATACGGCTTCTTCTTACACTACTCTTAGTTACTTCAACTCCACACTTGTCACAAATTACACCCTTATATCTAATCTTCTTATACTTACCGCAGTGACATTCCCAATCTTTAGTTGGTCCAAAAATTCTTTCACAATACAAACCATCTTTTTCTGGTTTTAATGTTCTATAGTTTATAGTCTCTGGCTTTTTTACTTCACCATGTGATTCTCTAAGTATCTTATCAGGAGAACAAATTCCTATACGTATTGCTTCAAATTCCAATGGTTTAAAATTTTCTTCTCTACTCATTGTCATTTCCTCCTTCATCATCTACATCTACTATCTGATTTCCACTTACTTTCTGAATTATAAATCCTTGATCCTTATACTCGCTTTCACTTGCATATCTCTTTTCAGAACCCTCCATAAACTTCCTCATTTCTTCTCTTGGGTCATAGAGATTTTCAAGCATAGGCACTTCATTTCCATGACTATCAAGTACAGTCAAATCAAGGCAAAGTGCTTGTAATTCTTTAAGAAGAACTTTGAAACTTTCTGGTATAGTAGGTCTCTGCATATTTTGACCTTTAATTATATTCTCGTAACTCTTTACTCTGCCAAACATATCATCAGATTTAACAGTTAAGATTTCTTGTAATGTATAAGCGGCACCATATGCTTCAAGTGCCCAAACTTCCATTTCTCCAAATCTTTGACCACCAAATTGTGCCTTACCACCAAGTGGTTGTTGAGTAACAAGTGAATATGGTCCTATAGATCTTGCGTGAATCTTATCATCTACCAAATGGTGAAGTTTTAAGTAATGCATGAATCCTATAGTTGTAGGAGAGTCAAAATACTCACCTGTACGTCCATCACGAAGAAGAACTTTTCCATCTTTTCTTATAGGCACACCTTTCCATTCATCTCTATTATCTAAGTGTTGACCTAAATATTTTATTACATCTGGAGCTAATATATTTTCATACTTCTTCTTGAAATCATCCCACTCTGTATTTGCATAATCATTTGCAATCTCTAAAGTATCTTGTATATCTTTTTCGTTTGCACCCTCAAATGTAGGAGTACAGATATCCATACCCAAAACCTTTGCTGCAAGTGAAAGGTGAGTCTCAAGTATCTGTCCTATATTCATACGTGAAGGAACACCAAGTGGGTTCAAAACTATATCAAGTGGACGACCATTTGGTAAGTATGGCATATCTTCTACTGGAAGAACTCTTGATACGACACCCTTGTTACCATGTCGACCAGCCATCTTATCGCCCACGCTTATCTTTCTCTTTTGTGCTACATAAACTCTTACTTTTGTAGATACACCAGCAGGAACTGCATCTCCAGCTTTTCTTGTAAATACTCTAGTAGCTATAACTGTACCATATGCACCATGAGGCATCTTAAGAGATGTATCTCTAAAGTCTTTTGCCTTCTCTTTAAATATGGCACGAAGTAATTTTTCTTCAGCAGTCAAATCTTGCTCGCCCTTTGGAGTAAGTTTACCTACTAAGATATCTCCGGTTCTTACTTCTGCACCAATACGAATGATACCATCTGAATTCAAATTTGCTAATGTTTCTTGTGACACATTTGCTATATCATTTGTGATTTCTTCTGGTCCAAGTTTTGTATCACGTGCCTCTATCTCATACTCTTCTATATGTATAGAAGTATATACATCATCTTTTACAAGTCTCTCACTTATAAGTACAGCATCCTCGTAGTTATATCCTTCCCAAGTCATGAATCCGATAAGTGGATTCTTTCCAAGTGCAAGTTCTCCTTTATTTGTTGAAGGACCATCTGCAATTATTTCGCCGACCTTAACTCTCTGTCCAACATCAACTATTGGCTTTTGATTGTAAGAGTTAGATTGGTTAGATCTTGAGAACTTAAGAAGTTGATATTCTCTCTTTTCACCATTATCAGCTTTTACTTTTATAGTTCTTGCATCGACATATGTTACTTCTCCGTCTACATCTGCATGTACACACACACCTGAATCATATGCAGCTTTTGACTCCATACCAGTACCAACTGCTGCAGATTCTGTAACCATAAGTGGCACAGCCTGACGTTGCATGTTTGATCCCATAAGTGCACGGTTTGCGTCATCATTTTGAAGGAAAGGAATCATATTAGTAGCTACTGAGAATACCATACGTGGAGAAACGTCCATGTAATCTATATCTTGTTTTCTATATAAAGAAGTTTCTTCTCTGAAACGTCCAGATACGTTTGCATTCTTAAAATGCCTATCCTCATCAAGTGGCTCATTTGCTTGAGCAACATGATAATTATCTTCTTCATCAGCAGTCATGTAAACTATATCTTCTGGCTTATCGCCAAGAACTCTTGGGTTCATTGGGTCAGTCTCTTTATCAACCTTTATATATGGTGCTTCAATAAATCCATATTTATTAATTCTTGCATAAGTTGCAAGTGAGTTTATAAGACCGATGTTTGGTCCTTCAGGAGTCTCGATAGGACATACACGACCATAATGAGTATAGTGAACGTCTCTAACCTCAAATCCTGCTCTCTCTCTTGATATACCACCAGGTCCAAGAGCTGAAAGTCTTCTCTTGTGGGTTAACTCTGAAAGTGGATTGTTTTGATCCATGAACTGTGAAAGTTGTGATGAACCAAAGAACTCTTTTATAACAGCTGACACAGGCTTTGTATTTATAAGTGCAGGAATATTCATTTCGTCAACTTGAAGAGCAACCATCTTTTCTTTTACAACTCTTTCAAGTCTTGATAATCCCATACGATATTGATTTTGTAAAAGTTCACCGACAGCTCTAATTCTTCTATTTCCTAAATGGTCTATGTCATCAGTATTTCCAACACCCTTTGATAAGTGGAAGAAATAATTTATAGAAGCAAAAATATCTTCATTAGTGACATGCTTTGGCACAAGTTCAAGTGATCTATCAGCTATAGTTTGAAGTAATGCTTCTTTTCCTTCTTTATTCTTTCTATTTTCCTCAAGTATATTCTTTAAAACTGGGTAATAAACTAATTCAGAGATTCCCATCTCATCCCATTCTTGAGGTTTTACGCCCTTTACGTATGCATTAATATTTACCATCATTGATGATAATACTTTTTGTGGTTCTTCCACACCTTCAATCTTAATCCATACATATGGGATTGCTGCATCTTGAATTGTTATGGCAGTTTGCTCATCAACCCTTGTTCCCTTCTTAGCAAGGACCTCACCAGTTGATTCATCTATTACATCTTTTGCTAATACTTGGTTTAATAATCTATATCTAAAATGGAGTTTTTTATTGTATTTATATCTTCCAGCACGACCTAAGTCATATCTCTTAGCATCAAAGAGAGAATTTCTAAGCAAAGACTCACAGGCATCAACAGATAATTGCTCACCTGGTCTTATCTTTTTATAGAGTTCTATAATACCTCTATCATGATTTCTTTCATCCTCTGGCTCTTTTTCAAATGATGCTCTTATATATTTTTCTTCACCAAAGGTCTCAATGATATCATCATCTGTAGATAAACCTAAGGCACGAAGAAAAACTGTGATAGGCACTTTTCTTGTTCTATCAACTCTCGCCCACATTACATCATTTGCATCAGAATCATACTCTATCCATGCACCACGATTTGGAATCAATGTTGATGAATAAAGTTTGTTACCTATCTTATCACGTGACATCTCATAATAGATACCAGGGCTTCTAACCATTTGTGATACTACAACTCTTTCTGCTCCATTTATAATGAATGAACCATTTGGAGTCATACAAGGAAGATCACTCATGTAGGTCTCATACTCTACAACTTCATTCTTTTCCTTCTTCACAAGTCTGAAGCGCACATGCAAAGGGTAGGCAAATGTAGCATTTCTCTGCTTACATTCCTCTCTATCATATTTTTGATCCTCAGTCTTAAGTCTTGCGCTTACAAACTCCAATCTTATCTTTCCTGTAGGGTCTTCTATAGGAAAGACATCTTTAAATACTTCAATAATACCCCTTGTAATGAACCACACATAAGATTGTTGCTGGATATCAATAAGATTAGGCATATCCTTAATCTCTTCTCTTTGTGAAAAGCTCATTCTCAAGTTCTTTCCAGATTTCACTGGATGCATCTTGCTTGCTTTCATTTAAATAAAACCTCCATTTTATATCATGCTAAATGACATTTTTAGGCACAAAAAAACCAAGGCACCTAAAAGTGTCGTGTTATGCATTTTAGCATAGAAAATTGCAAAAATCAAGCATTTTGTTAGCATATTGTTAGTATTTTTATTGATATTTTACCCCTAACACTATATAATTCTTCTTGCACAAGCGAAATGGAGAAAAATGATGTTTTTAGAGATAAATATTTTACAGATTGTTTTAATAGTCCTTGGAATTGTAGCTGCAGTATTGGTTATTTTATACTTTGTAGGCTCAAAACTCCAATCAAAACAACTAAATGCTGAAAAAGCAATGAAGCAAATGTCTATGGTCTTATCATTACTAGTTCTTGACAAGCAAAAATGCCACATTAAAGACTCTGGACTTATGAAACAAGTGCAAGATGCTATACCAGCATATATGAAATGGAGAAAATTCCCTATAGTTAAGGCTCGTATCATCAAAGCAAATATAGCAGGTGGTGCACAGGTTATGAGTTTTATCTGTGATCCAAAGGTATTTAAGGTTTTGCCAGTTAAAACTGAAGTGAAAGTTACAGTAGCAGGTATCTATATCACAAAGCTTCATTCAGCAAAGGGCGTAGATCTTTCAAAACTCAAATAAAATTGTACTATTTCTTTACCTTTACATAAATAAAAAAGAGGTCTTACCAGCCTCTTTTTTTAATTTATATAGCTTATTTCCTAATTGTAATCATCTTCTATGGCATGAAATGGCATTGTATCATCACTAATTTTATCAAATGTGTACCCATATTCCCTACATAATTTGATCACATCGTCAAGAGATTCAACGGTAATGCTATGCAAATCATGCATCAATATTATTACCTCATCATAATTATTCCTCAAACATCTCTCAACGCTACTTAATATATGTTCTTTTGATGTATTTTCCGAAGAATCCCCAGTAGCAATATGCCAATCGTAAAATTCAAATCCCAATTTCTCTACCAAAGGTCTAAGCTCAGCCATTATGCCTTTGCTTATGGTTCCTCCTATCCTATTCTTAGAACCAGCTGGAAATCTAATATAATGTGAATACTCTCCAGTAGTATTATATACAAAGTTTTGAATTTTGTATAAATCAGTTAGGAAATTTTCTTTACTTTCATAGATATATGCATATTCGTGACTTGCAGAATGTAATCCAACTGTGTGCCCACGGTCTTTAAGCTCTTTAACTTCTTTTTGTTCTTTAGTTCCCACTATGAAAAATGTTGCCTTTACGTCGTTTCTATCAAGCGCTTCAAGTATATTATCACAATACTTATTTGGCCCATCATCAAAAGTGAGATAGACTGTTTTTTGCTTTTCCTTATCACTTGCACCATCTTTTTTACTATTTAAATGTAATCTATTGCACTGTTTAAAGTATTTCACATAGCTATCAAAGGTTTTATCTTTCAATTCAACCGGTATATCAATTCCAACTAAACTAATATTATTCTTTATTTCTTCTTTGACATTTTTATTAGAGAAAATATAGTCATAATAATCTACCTTATTCACATATTCAGAATACAAGATTAATCCATTGGTATAATCTATATACTTATCGATATATTCTTTATCGACATCTTCTCCATCATTTGCAAAGAATTTCTTCCTTTTCGATACATATTTCCCTCTTTTGGTTATATATGATCCATCATTATACATCACTATTGCTTCTGCGTCAGAAAATATATCTCTACCCGCTATAAGTCTTGAATCAAAATTCACTCCAAATAAATTAAGTATCGTTGGCAATAGATCTATAGAAGATGTTGGTTCATTAATTTCCTTGCTCAATCCTTTATACTTATTTTCAAGCGAACCACTCCAAATTATAGGCATACTTCTATCTTCATCAAAATAATCAAATTCTTCTTTCCCATACAAATATGGCAAATAATTAATGCCATCATCAAATATCTTGTTATTAAGTCCATATGGATAATGGTCAGCTGTCAAACATATAACTGTATTATCAAGCATATGCTTTTTATCAAGTTCAGAAACTAAATTTGCTAAAGAATCCTCAAGATATAATTGGTGACATATGTAATTAAGGACTTGCTCTGGATACTTATCACCTATTGCATCTTCCACTCTTTCTATATTTTTCTTAATCTCAAGCGCACTACTGTCATTATAAAATGTACTTCCGCAACGAATCATATAGTACATGCAAAATGGGTCATCTTCACTATAAGTTTCAAATGTATCCTTTAATAATTCTTGATTAATTGGTTTTGATTTAACCACTTTTTCCAAGCCATTAAAATCAGCTAGATATTTATCAAATCCAAGGTTTTCTTTATAGATTATATTTCTATCATTTTGCTTATAATTATCACTATAATATGCGCCAGTTATGTAACCCTCTTCCTTTAACACTCTAGCTAGAGTAAAACACATATTATTACTTACTGTATCTTTCATACACTGAGTTACATCTACAGGGATTAGGCCAGTTAAAAAAGCATATTCACCAGATATAGTTCCTCCACCGAACGAAGGCACATAATAGTTATTAAGTTTAAATCCACTATTGGTAAGTCTATATAATGTCGGTGTCAGTTTTTCGTCAACAAAATACTGCGAGTATGCCTCAGCACATATTAGTATAAGATTCTTCCCTTTAAATATGCCAGTATACTCATTTTTTTTGCTTGCCTTTCTTTGGCTTACGAATAAATTAACATTTCTTAATTCTCCATCTTCAGCTTCAACATCCAAATTATTATAGTCTATATCAAAAGCATTGTACTCACTTACAACATCTACATCTATATTTTCTAAAGGTAAATCCTTATCATTATCACTCTTATTCATCACAAAAAAGACATTTATTACACACACAATAAATGCCACTAAAAGCACCAATGCTATTTTGTTTTTCAATATATTCTTCATCCTACAAATAGTCAAATATAGTATTTTTATCATCTGCCTTCATATCTTTAAACAGACCTAGGCTTTTCATTTCCTCTATAATAGTTTTATTAACACCAGTTCTTTTACTAAAGTTTTCTATAGAACTATATTCTCCCTTTCTACCTTCTAATTCACATTTCATAGCAGTACTCTTTTCTTTTTCCAACGCATCATTATCAAAATCTATTTCTTTAGTGCCTATACCAGGAATAGAATCAAATGATGGCATAATCTTTCCATCTATGACTTGAAAATCACTTCTCTTTGCCTTATAAATATTTATAGGGCAAAACTCAACCCCTCGTGCCTCCATTTCTTCTACAACTCTATACGCCATATACAAATCGAATAAGTTCTTAGCGGACATACTCTCATATTTCTTGCTTATGCTAAGATCATTGTTTTTTGCTACATCTTTTTGTTCATCTATATTATCTTTGCTATCAAATTCTTCGCTGTAAATCCTATCTAAATCCAATTCGCTCTTTGGTTTTTCTTGTTGCTTTAATTCATTTTCAAAGTTCTTATCTGATTTTCTTTCATTGATAATCTTCTTTATCTTCGCTATATGATAAGTTATATCTTCTTTATCTTGCATTATTAACTTATAATCCAATCCGTCTTTTTTAATAGAAAAATATGTGGCATAATACTCTATAGGATAATGCAATTTATAATATGCTATACGAAGTGATGCAAGTACATATGCTGCTGCATGTGCTTTAGGGAACATATATTGAATTTTTTTGCAACATCCAATATACCAGTCAGGTACATCATGGGCTTTCATTTCTTCTTCCCACTCGCCTTTTAATCCCTTTCCCTTTCTTACACTCTCCATTATATTAAATGCAAGTCCCTTATCAAGTCCCCTATCAATTAAATAAATCATTATATCATCTCTACAACAGATAGCAGAACTTAAAGTACAATCACCATTTTTTATAAGATCTTGTACATTTCCTTGCCATACATTTTTACCATGAGCTAGTCCTGATATTCTTATCAAGTCTGCCACAGTTTGTGGCTTTGCATCTTCACACATACCCATCGCAAAGTCAGTACCAAATTCCGGTATAGTTAGGCAACCAAGTTTTGTACCACTAATATTCGATGGTTTTATCCCCAGACTTTCTGTATCTTTAAAGAGTCTAAGTACCCCTTCCTCATAAAATGGCACTGAATTATAGTCCACACCAGTATTTTCAGCCAACTTCTTTAGCATAAGAGGAGATTCTTGTCCAAGTATGTCAAGTTTAAGTAAGTTCTTATCTATCTTATGATAATCATAGTGAGTTGTTATATCATTACCAATTTTATCTGCAGCAAGCTGTATAGGTGTAAATGTATATATCTCTTCACCTTTTGGTAAAACTATCATTCCTCCGGGGTGTTGACCAGTATTGTTCTTACAATCTAAAATCTTTCCCACATAATAGTTTTCTTGTTCCCTGCTTAATGATTTATGTTCTTGATCTTGCTCTTCATACTTTTTTACAAAACCATATGCAGTTTTCTTTGCAACAGTTCCTACAGTTCCTGCTTTGAAAGTATTTTCTTCTCCAAAAAGTTCTATAGTTCTCTTATGAATATTTGATTGAAACACTGAGCAGAAATTCAAATCTATATCTGGTTCCTTTTGAGCTTTTTTATCACCTGGTATACCAAGGAATGTCTCAAATGGAATGTTTACACCATCTTTTATCATCTTAGTATTGCAATTAGGACAGTTCTTATCTGGCATATCATAGCCCGTATCATTTTCATATTTTTTTGTCTCTTCTGTCCTATACTCTATATGATGACATTTTGGACACAAATAATATGGTTTTAATGGATTAACTTCCGATACCCCTAGTAGAGTAGCAGCAAGACTTGAACCAACAGAACCTCTTGAGCCTACTGGATAACCATTTTCAACTGAATAGTCTATCAATTTTTTTGCCGCTATATACATCACAGAATATCCATTGTCAATTATATATTTTAATTCATCATCAAGCCTTTCTTTAATCTCCTCTACTCCAGTATCACCAAAAATCTTCTTATAATTTGAATAGCATACTTCCCTAAGTTCATTTTCACTTCCCTCAATATGTGGAGGACATTTATCAAGCCTTAAAGGAATTATATCCTCTATCATATCGTTAATCATATTAGTATTTGTTACGACTACTTCCCTTGCCTTATCTTTTCCAAGATATGCAAATTCATCAAGCATTTCTTTTGTAGTTCTAAAATACAATTCTTCAGCATTAGAGCTTTCAAGTCCTTCGCTAACTTCAGTTTTTAATTTACCACTTGAATCTATATTAGATTTCTTATAAGTAGTACCAAATCTAAGTATTGTTCTAAATATTTTATCCTCTTTATCCACATAGTGACAATCGCAAGTAGCAACTACAGGTTTATTTATTTCTTCACCAATCTTTACTACCTTTTTATTTAACTCTTCAAGGTCTCTTATAGTCTTAAAATTTTCCTTGTCATCATTTAGTAAAAATGAATTGTTTAAAGTTGGTTGTATCTCAAGATAATCATAATACTCTGCTATAGTCTTAAGTTTCTCGTCATTAGCACCATCCTTTATAGCATCCATAAACTCTCCTAGGATACAAGCAGACCCTACAATCAATCCTTCTCTATATTTATTAATCAATGATCTAGTCATTCTTGGACGCTTATTATACATATATTTAACACTTGAATCAGATACAAGTTTATACAAATTAACCCTACCCACATCATTTTTTGCAAGCAAAATAATGTGATAATATGGCTGCCTTCTTATAAACTCATCTGTAATCACAAGTTTATCTTTTAATTCACATAAATCATTTATATTTAACTCGGACTTAAATATAGTTAATAGAGCACACATTATTGGTGCCTCAAGTTCAAGTTTTTCTTTTGGAGTAAGTATCTTCTTTGCATCTTCTCTTTTTCTATCTGTGATACCTGGCACCTTTAATTTTAATTCTTTTGCTATATCAATCAAACCACTTCTTTTAAGTTTATTGAGGGTAAGTCTTGATAATACAGTCAAATCTAAAACCTCAACTTTATTATCAAGATTATTTTCCTTTAAAAAATCGCTAAGTAGCCAATTATTATTTATACTACTTGTCACAAATATAGCACCATTGGCAAATTCCAACAACTTACTAAGTGCATCTTTTAAGTCGCCTGCATCTGCAAGATCTTTTTCCTTAACTCCAGTCGCATCCTTTATAAGTACATTGAGAGGCTTCTTTGTATATACATATTGCTTAAAATTTTGAATAACATTAAAGCCTTTTATCTTAATTGCTTCTATAGCAATGATGTCATCGCTTGCCCTGTTGGTACCAGTAGTAGCAAATTCATATATTACAAATTCATCCTCTATATTATAATGTCTATTAGCAAAATTATACTCGTTATCAATATAATAATTTTCAAAATCATCTACAAGATAACCTTCTACACCATTAATAATTTTAAATTTTTGTTCTTTCCTTGGCCTTTTCTTATCACCCATGTATTCATATGCATCTGCAAGTGCATTTACACAGCCGTGATCCGTTATAGCCATAGCAGACATTCCGAACTTTGTAGCAGTATCAATATATGCTTTTACTTCTCCAACTCCATCTTGAGTACTTGATTTTGTATGCAAATGCAATTCAACTCGTTTTTCAGTCTCATTATCTTCTCTATCAGAAATAATTATATTATGATACTCTTCATCCCCAATTTTTCCAAACTCAATTACTTCTCTCACTCCTACCTTTTCTATACAAATTCCGCCACCAGGCCCTATAGTCATGGCTCTTGACCATGAGTCATACTTTGCTGTTCCATATACTCTTACATCAAGTCCTATTTTAAACAACAAATCAAAAGTAGGTTTATCATCCACATTACCATAAAACTTAACTTCTATACACCCTTCCCCATTATAAATAAAAATTGAAAATATGATAAAGTCCTTATCTTTTGGTCTAGACGATCTTAAATTATAAATTACTCCACTTGTTTCTATGTTGTCCATATCATAAAGTATATTTGCGATTGAAACAAATCTATGCTTTGATTTATTCTTTGCTCCATATAGTATGTCACCTTCCACATGAAACATACTTTTTCTTCTTCTACTTACATTGCCATCAGTCCCAAAATGCTTATTGTCTGAAATGCCAGTTGTCTCATTGTTTCCATCATTATTGCTTGCAATATCAACTCTTTCTTCATAAGCATCATTTTCTTTGTCTATGCTTTCACTTATATCTTTCTCTATCCAATCAACTTCTATATTTAGTTCTTTGTCAAATCTATTTTTAAATATATTCTTCAATATATCAATTAAACTATCTTGTATAGATCTAAACTCTTTAGAAGATACAAGTGATATTTGCATTGTGTCATCATCTATAAACTTTATATTGTCCTTTCTAAAAAATACAGAGCAAAGCACATTATATTCTCTCAACTCGTCAAATATATCTTTTCTAGTTTCCTCAAATATAGCTTTTGATGTATACTTTTCTGACAATTTGTACTTAATTATTAGGTTGATAGGATTTTTAGAATCATCGCTGTCATCATCAAAATTGATATTTAGAAGTTGTTTTGCCATTTCAATCCTAGCAACTTTTATATAACTATATGGAATCAAATTATAAGAGACAAGATAAAAATTGAGAGTATTATTTTTACTACTCTTTTTAACACTCTCAACCTCTACATCTCTAAAATACTTTTCGATGCTCTCATCAAAATTAATTTTTTTTACAACATCTAAAAACCTTTCCATTAACTAATCAATGTCCCTGTCAATAATTTATATATATCCATGCCAAAAATCCATATCATGAACATAAGTAATAAAAGCATGGTAATTGTATTTGCTAAGCCCTCTATATCTTTATTTATTGGCTTACCCATTATCATTTCTATAGCGGCAAATACTATCCTTCCTCCGTCAAGCGCAGGTATAGGTAGTAAATTCATAACTCCAAGGTTTGCTGATATTAACACTATCATCTGAATTAATGTAAGAAGTATCGCCTCCACACTTATGCCACTTGCCTCACTTATAGCACTACCCATCACAGCAACAGTACCTACAGGGCCAGATACATCTTTTGCTCCGAGTTTCCCTCTTATCAGCATTCTTAAACTCATCACCGTAGTTTTTATATAGAAGTAAAACTCTTTACATGCAAATTTACAGGTTTCTACAAATCCCTTTGGTTTCTGATATAAGTCCCCAAATGATATGCCTATCATAGCTCTATTATATGTCTCATCATATTTTGGCACTACCATTGTCTTAATTGTATCGCCATTCCTTTTAAATGTAATAGCAAGAGGGTAATGCTTTTCAGTGATTTCAGCATTATTTAGTTGCATAAAAATCATTACATCTCTATAACAAATAACTGATTCCTTTTCTCCAGGCATCTCAAGTTCTATAATCTCATCACCACTCTTAAGTGATACAGGCTCTGCAGTTGCAGCGGCTCCATCTACTGATACGCTTGATATAATCGGCATATCAAATCCAATTCTTGACACCAATATAAACGCAAGTAAAAAGGCAAGTAAGAAATTCATAAATGGTCCTGCAAGACATATCAAAAACTTTTTGACAGGGCTAATTACTGCAAAATTGTTTTGGTCAAGTTCATCCTTAGTGAACTTTACTCCATCAAAATCTACTAGACCATTTTCATCTATCTTGACATTTTCTGCTTCACTAAAATCTCCACTTCCTGCAGCATCTTCACCTATAAGCGCACAACTTCCACCAATTGGAAATGCTTTTAGGCTATATCTTGTATTGTTAATGACCTTTGATACAATTCTTGGTCCCATACCTATAGAAAATTCTCTTACTGGTACTTTAAAAATTTTAGCCACAATGAAATGGCCAAATTCATGAACTGTTATAATCAAACCAAGAACTAAAATTGCTAATATAATACTCATAATCAATAATTATACACAATTTTTTGATTTCCCGCAACTTAGTAATATTTCATAATTACAATACACAAAGTCACAATCATTCATTGGTCTCAAGCAAATAATCCTTATTAACAATAATTGCCGGCCTAAACCCTATCATTTTATCATTAAATTCATACTTTCTCTTTATCTCTACGATTTTATTATCAACCATACATAAATAATAATAATTATCATCATTTTCTACAATAAAATCTCTTATCATATAATTTGAATAACTATCTTCTGTGATTGGTAATACTCCTTTAGCCACTGCATATTCTGTCGGCACGCCTTTTATAAACTCCTCATTTATTAAACTATTTATATCAATATCCTCATAACTTATAATAAACACATTATCATATGTATTTCTAATATTCTGTACTTGTGATTTTATTATACAATAATTATTATTGTTTTCAATATTATACATAGAGTTTTTTGTGGTGATAGTAACTATATTATATTTCTCTTCAGTATTGAAAGTTTCATTATAAAACTCATTATTTGCAAATTTTTTCATTCTTGAAGTACCCCAAAATTGATATACAACATCATCACCATAAAGATATTTATCAATTATCTTCTCACAAAACAATAACACTTTATCTCCATAATCTGCTATTGCATACCAATATAAATCTTCTTTGCCATTTTCCATATTATTATCTTGCTCATACCTTCCAAATTTAAATTTTTTACCCATCTCTATATTAAATGGCAATGTTTCTTTTAAAACATTACCATACTTCTTATTAAATACTTTAGTATCGATTTGTATACATGGGCGAATACCTGCTTCTTGTATAATAGGCAAAATATTTAACTTATCACTAAATATATGCATTGTCCCATCATTGTGAATGGCCAACATATAATCTGTATTATCAAAATTGTCCATAGTTCTTAAAAAATATGGACAATATAATGCACCATCTTTATAATTAGGAAAGTACTTATGATATTCATCTGATGACAATATACTAATTTTTTGACCCTCTTCATTTTCAATCATCATTGATAAATCTTCATAACCGAAATTCTTTATATACACATAATTTAAATATTTATAAACATTAGAATTAATATACTGCCTTTTATTGTTATCATATTCCACTCTTATCCCAGCAATTATATCAAGTGAGAGTAATTTAGTTACACTTTTATTGGAACTTAAAACTATCCACTGATTATCATCATTTCCAAATTTGACAACTTGGTATTTTTCTTTCATGTTATCAATAACCTGCTGCTTGTCCATTGTTAAAAATTCATTACTTGCTTCTATTCTAATCCTATGTAATGCTTCTTCATCATGATTATGCATTCCAATTTTAGAATCTTTCCCAAAAATTTCATAATCATCTCTAATATCGTGTGGAAAAATTGAAGAACGTTCAACAATATTTTTTTTATCAAAGCGAAAAACCAATTCCTTTGTGCTAAACAATTTTTCATTTCGCTTAACATCGTTTAGTAACCGCTCTTTATTACTTTTATAACTCTGGAAAACCGTTTCATTATAAATAAATACTGCTTTATCTGTTAAGCAATTTTGTATAAGAAAATGTTTTGTGAATTCTTTAAAGTGTGGTACATCATTCTCTCCTATATATTCAAAAACTTTATATTTAATTATTAAATAATTATTTTCAACACTAACATGTTCTGCTTGTGCTAATACTTTAACCTTACATCTATTAAAAATCTCTTGGGCTCGTATCCAATTCTCATAAACTGCATCGGAAAAATCTTTTAGAAACTCTTTGTATCCATATATTTTCTCTTTATCTCTATACTTTATATACATATCAGCATCTTTCAAATCACATTTGTATTCAATTTTTATGATTCGATTCCAATTATATTCATACTTCTTATAATCTTTACTACTAAAAAAATGTAATCCTAAAGGTTCAATTCTTTTAATAGTTTCATTATAAAATAAATTCAAGCACACTTCCATTTTGTCTCCGCGAGATAGTTTTTTTACATTTTCATCATATATCCTGTCAAAATGATCAATGCTAATTTCTGGCATGGGTATACCAAAAATATATTCATCACCACTTTTAGTGTAACATTTAATTAGTATGTTATATAATGCTATTCTTTCAAACTCACCAACAATA
This sequence comes from uncultured Eubacteriales bacterium, assembly GCA_900313535.1. Lineage (GTDB taxonomy): Bacteria > Bacillota > Clostridia > Lachnospirales > Lachnospiraceae > UBA3633. The sequence goes on along the minus strand of OMRR01000167.1, from coordinate 3,395 downwards.
TACACATTTTTTGCATATCTTATGGGTTTATTGTACGAATCTTTAATTGTATCAAGGTTTTTCCCACTTTCTAAATTTAATATAGCGGTATCCAAATCAATAAATTTTTCTTTTTTAACACACGAGAATAATAACAATATACAACCAATAGCTAAGAGTAAAAAATTTTTATACTTATTCATGCTAATCATTATAACCTTTCTCTATTACATATTTGACTGCTTTTTTCAATGTATCATATTCAATATCAAAATTATATGCAACTCTTATAAAACAATCTTCATCAAGTATTAGTATTGTAGGATAATCATAAAATTCCCACAATTCTCTTGCATCATCATCAAAAAATAACAACGGATAATTTGTTTCCCACATTTTAAACCATTTAGGTAAACTCCCTAAATCAGAATATATATCTCTCTCTTTCATATACCCATATATTAACACTCCTTTTGTATTCTTATCATACTCATTATATAATTTTTCAAGCAATTGACAATCTGTCTTATTCCTAATTTCATAAAGTATAATTACTTTTCCTTGATGTTTATACAATTCAAAATGATATTCATCATGTTCACCATTTACTTGTAATCCTGCAAAATCATACCCTTTTTTATCAATTAAATTTACCATCGCATAAGGCATCATCAAGTCATCTCTCGTAATTTTACTACACGCAAATAATTGCATCATTATCAAAATAAGCAATGTAAAGCACAAATCTTTTTTCACAAGTTTTACCTCTAATTAATATTTTTTCATTTGTTACTACTAATCAAATATCTCCGTTTCGTATTCATATATTGATTCATTCCCCAGCAAAAAGTTTTCATCAGCACCAACCTGGTTTTCATCAGATAAATATAACTCTAATATTTCATCAATAGATAAGTTTTCTTTATAAGGTAATTTTCTTTTTTTACACTCTTTTACAGTGCCCCTACTCTCTTCAAATGGCAAATATACTCTAAAATATGCATTTATTGAGTTGTCTTTCATATATTCAACAATTATCACTGGTTGCTCACTATATTTTTTAAATTTTTCAATAATCCTTACTTTAGTATCAATTAAATCTGTGCTTGAATCCACATCAGCAGTTTCATTTAATCCCGCATCAGTATCAAAATCATATTGCCCAAAAGTTAATTGTGACTTTAAACCTGAACTAGTTGAAATGAAATTTGATATTGCAATTGAAAGTTTATATGAATATGTATATTTATTATTTTCTTTAATATCCTTTAATTTTAATACTGGCAATGAAAGACATTCTGTATGCTCTTTGTAATCTTTATCAATATAGATTAAATCAAATGGTATGTAATATGTTGAAACATTTTTTTCACTTTTTAAATCTTCTAATGGACATTTTAAATTAATTTTTAAGTATTTCTCTATATCATTTCTTTTTTCTCTTTGATCTGGCGTAAAATCTATATACACACCATATTGCAAATCAATCCTTTTATTCTCATTTCCCTCATATATCCATCTATCATCTTCATATTCAAAAACATTTTTCAACCAATTAGTCAAATCATTTCTAAACCTATCAGGCTCATATTCTCCCAATTGTTTTTCAGATATATTTTCCATAATGTATTCGCAAAGTTTATCATCAAAATGATATGCAATACAATAATTATAATTTTTGTAATCGGCACGTTTATGATTATATTTCATATTGTTGGTATCATAAAAGTTTTCATTGAATTTTTTTACCCTATAACATTTATCAATTATATTAATATATTCATCTATGCTACTTGTTATATCATATCTATGCTTTGTTTTTGCGCACCTCTGCCAAAGCTCATTCACATCATCTGCAAAATATTTTGTTTTATAATTAAAATTATTTAATAAATTTATCGCATCCTCTTCCATATCATTTTTCAATTGCATTAATTCCATTGTCTTTACATTATTATTCTCAAAAAATATGTTTTTATCTATAGCGAATTTAGACATTTCTATTTCATCTTCGTTTTGAGTTTGATATTTTAAATCTTCACCAAAAATTTCATAATCAGTTCTGACATCACATGGTAACACTATAGAATATACATTGCCAATCTTTTTTATGTCAAAACTAAATAATAATTCTTCTGTACTAAATAATTTTTTATTGTGTTTAATATCATTTGATGTAACATCTTTATCCCTAAGATAATCATTCATAGCAGTTTCGTTATAAATAGTTATTTCTTTATTTGTCAAATTGCGTTTTATAATACTATCACTAATAAAATTACTATAATATGGTATATCACTTTCACATATATCCTCTAATATTTTATATTTAATTTTAATAATTTTTCCAGCACTTAGATCAACATATTGTGCTTTCGCTTTAACCTTAACTTTACATCTGCTGAAAATTTCTTGTGCCTTAATCCAATTCTCAAATATGCAATTAGAAAAATCTTTAAGAAACTCTTTATATTCATATATTTTATTTTTATCACTATATTTAATATATAATATATCATCTTTTAAGTCATGATCGTGTTCAATGCTAATAATATTATCAAAATCGTAACTCGCATTTTGTACTGGAGTACAATCAGATGGATTATATATTAAATCCAAACACATTTCTATTTTGTCTCCGCAAGAAAACTGTTTTAAACTATCAGCAATTTCAATTTCACTTTTTGAAGCTATAAATTGTGGCACAAAAACAGAAAAAAAGTATTCGTCACCATTACTTGTACAACATTTTACTATAATACTTCTGTAAGATAACCTATTAAATTCACCAGTCAAATGCACATTTTTTACATATTTTAATTCTTTATCCGATCTTGAACTTAACTTTCCGCTTTTGATATTAGAAATAGCGGTATCGAAATCAACATAATTTTCTTGAGTATCAACTACATCTAATTCATTATTATTTTTCCGTTGAACAAACACAAAGCATAATAATAAAATTAATACTATTATAAACGAAATATTCAAGTACTTTTTTATATTACTCATTATATCCTTACTCCTTTACATATCAAATTACCATATTGGATTATCACTTGAAATATTGAAATCATTCACAACTCTTGTGTAACTATTTTTATAAAATTAACAAACTATCACTAATTTAACATATCTTTCAAATACATTATCATTATATATTAATTTACTGCTCATGACTCTTGTACTCCACTAATGGTGGATTTCCTTTTAACAACTCTTCGTCTATTATATATTGTTCTTTATCATTTACATACAATTCCATAACTTCGTCAATAGACTTGTTTTTATATGGCAATTCACGTTCCATATATTCAACATGCTTTTTGCCCTCTTCAGTTATAAAATCACTGCTCTTGCGAAAAAATGATTTTTTACTATCATCTTTATATGTTACAACTATTATTTCCGCAAAT
>OMRR01000092.1 GCA_900313535.1 uncultured Eubacteriales bacterium | reverse complement strand
GCTTACGCTTACTAATAGGTCGAGGTCTTATATTATTCTCATGATTTAAGTTTATAATTCTTTCGTATTCGGTTTTCATGGTATAAAACTTTGCCGCTATAGCATAGTTGCAAGAAGTATTTACATAAGCTGCTCCCGTAGCTCAGTTGGTAGAGCAACTGATTAGTAATCAGTAGGTCAACGGTCCGAGTCCGCTCGGGAGCTTATGTAAATACTTCTTTTATTATGATAAAACTGATTAGTAACCAGTAGGTCAATAGGCCTAAGTCTGATTAGCGGCTTTTTTATTATTCCCGTAGCTCAGTTGCATCTATAATAGAACAACTGATAAGTAATCAGTTGTCGTAGGTCCGAGTCCACTCGGGAGCTAAAATGTGACTTCTGTGGTTAAAAATACAGGAGTTTTTTTATTTGAGTTTTATTGCTAAATATACTATAATATGTGGGTATGTTAATAATAAAACAAAAGAGTAAAAAGAAGAAAAAAGAGGTAAAAAATGTATAAGACATTTAAAATGAATTTAGCAGGTAGAGAATTAACTTGCTATGTTGGGCGTGTGTGTGCCCAAGCTAATGGTGCAGTACTTTTGCAATATGGAGATACTATGGTATTATCTACAGCAACTGCATCTGACAAACCAAAAGAGGGAATTGATTTTTTCCCACTTTCAGTTGAGTACGAAGAAAAAATGTATTCAGTAGGAAAGATTCCTGGTGGATACAACAAGAGAGAAGGAAAGGCATCTGAAAACGCTGTACTTATTTCAAGAGTTGTTGATAGACCTATGCGTCCGCTTTTCCCAAAAGATTATAGAAATGATGTATTACTTGACAATTTAGTTTTATCAGTTGATCAAGAAAATAGTCCAGAGCTTCTTGCAATGCTTGGATCATCACTTGCAACTACAATTTCTGATATACCATTTGATGGACCATGTGCTTCAACACAGATTGGTTTAATTGGAGGAAGATTTATTATCAATCCTTCATTTGTTGAATTTGAAAAATCTGATTTAAAATTAACTGTTGCTTCAACTAAAGAGAAAGTAATAATGATTGAAGCAGGTGCGAATGAAGTACCTGAAGATAAAATGATAGAAGCAATTTATTTAGCACATGAGACAAATCAAGAAATAATTAAATTCTTTGAAGAAATTAGATCTATATGCGGAAAAGAAAAACACGAGTATGAACATTTCTCTGTTTCAGAAGATTTCTTAAATGAAATCAAGGAAATAATTCCTGCTGAAGAGATGGAACAAGCAGTATTTACTGATGATAAACAAACACGTGATGAGAACATTAAAAAATTAACTGAAAAACTTGAAGAAAAATTTGCAGAAGATGAAGAAAAACTTGCTCACATTGGTGAAGCAATTTATCAATACCAGAAAAAAACTGTACGTAAAATGATTTTAAAAGATGGTAAGCGTCCAGATGGAAGAAAGATGGATCAGATAAGACCACTTGCTGCTGAGATAGATATAGTACCAAGAGCTCATGGTTCTGGTATGTTTACACGTGGCCAAACACAGATACTTGATATATGTACTTTGGCACCACTTTCTGAAGTACAAAAGATTGATGGATTAAATGAATGCGTAAAAGAAAAGAGATATATGCATCATTATAATTTCCCTGGATATTCTGTAGGCGAAGCGAAACCACAACGTGCTCCTGGTCGTCGTGAGATAGGTCATGGTGCACTTGCAGAGCGTGCACTAGTACCAGTTCTTCCAAATATTGAAGAGTTCCCATATGCTATAAGATGTGTGTCTGAAACATTAGAATCAAATGGTTCAACATCACAAGCATCAGTGTGTGCATCTTGTCTTTCGCTTATGGCAGCTGGTGTACCAATTAAAACTATGGTTGCGGGTATATCTTGCGGACTTGTTACAGGAGATACTGATAAAGACTATGTATTATTAACTGATATACAAGGGCTTGAAGACTTTTTCGGTGATATGGACTTTAAAGTTGCAGGAACCCATAAAGGTATCACTGCAATTCAAATGGATATAAAGATTCATGGACTTACAAGAGAAATAGTTGAGGGTGCTATAAGTAGATGTCTTAAAGCAAGACTTTACATAATGGATGATATAATGTCTCCAGTTATAAGTGAGCCACGTAAAGAATTATCTAAGTATGCACCAAAGATTAAGAATTTAACTATTGACCCAGAAAAGATTGGTGATGTCATTGGTAAGGGTGGAAAGACAATCAATGATATTATTGCAAGATTCAATGTAGCAGTTGATATACAAGATGATGGATTTGTATCAGTAAGTGGTATTGATACAGAGTTAATTGATAAGGCTGTGACATATATACAAAATATTGTTAAAGATGTGGCAGTCGGTGATATTTATGAAGGTAAGGTAAGTAGAATTGCTGCATTTGGAGCATTCATAGAACTCACACCAAATAAAGATGGCATGGTTCATATATCTAAACTTAAAGACGAAAGAGTAAATAAAGTAGAAGATGTAGTAAAAGTTGGCGATATAGTAAAAGTTAAAGTAATAGAGATTGACAAGATGGGCAAGGTTGCTTTATCAATGAAACCATCAGACTTAAAATAATATCTTACGAAAAAACATATTTCAAAACTTTATGAACTTTTATTCTTTATTCTTGTTATGAAAAAATACCATGAGTGATCAGTCCAATTATAACTAAATGAACAGGGTAATAAATATAGAAAAAATTTCCTAGCCACTTAAGTTTGCCTCGTTGCCCATTATATATTGATAACAGTGGAACTGCAAACCAACAAGCCATGTGTATCATCCCGTGTGTATGATTATTGAAAATGTAGATTAAAACTTTGATGAGCAAAATAACAGAAAGCAAAATGACTCACTACAGCTAGTATTGCCATACGGCTAAGGTACTTCAAATAATTTCGGGTATAGTGATAGCCTTCGGCTACAAGGAAGAATATAATAGGTGCAGTTAGCCGGCCTATACAATGTAAAATAATTTGCTCAGGTGTTTCAGCCTGGCTATAATCTTCAATACCCATCCAAGATAGGTGATCTATGGTCATGGCAATAATTGCAATAATCTTTAGTGCATTTCCATTTAGTGATAATTTTTCTTTCAATAGTGTGCCTCCTAAGCAATATTATATATTATAGTAAATTATATTATAATTATAAAGATATGACACTAAAAATAAGGAGGTTTTTTTATGGCTTTAATACAATTAGTACTTTCTATAATAATTCTTAGCATAATATATTTCAATCAGAATACTTGTAATCACATTTCATTCAGTACTAGGTTCTTTAATGGCAAGTTACATAGGCAAGGCAAAATACTATAAATTAAATAAAACTGAAAATAAAAATATAGCAATGATGTATGTGAAAGCAATGTTAATTCCTATAATAATTCATACAATTTATGATGCAACTAATGTAAAAAATGCAGGACTTGAAAGTGGAGTTCCTGAAAATGTGCAAGAAATAGCAGTATTAATAGCGCTTATTACTATGCTATTAGCATTTATATTGCAAATAATAGCTCATATAAAGATAAAAAAAGATACAGAGAAACTTATTGAGATGAAAGTAGAATAAGAGTTGAAACTGGAAAGTGAGATATGATTAGAGCTGTGCTAGAAGGTATAGTTATATAAAGGGGATAAATAATTCGCTCTGTTAAACTTATTGTTTCCTGACCTAAAAATATATAAATTTGCTTAAATTTAACAATATTTCATATGTAGGGGCGAAGCACTGCGAGCCCTCAGTAATAGTTATAAAGGAGTGTTATAAGAAATGAAAAAGATTTTAAGCCTAACATTAGTTTCATTGATGGTTGTTTTATCATCATGCAGCAATCAAAAACAAATTGCAATGGAACCGGAAACAAAAAAAGTAGTTGAATCAGTGGCTGAAACAACAGTCAATGAGACAACTATAATTAAAATTGAAGAAACAATCACTGAAACAAATTCTGAAACCAATGTAAATGAAAATGTAAACGAAACAAAAGAAATGGTAGAACAAAACAATAACGAAAGGAATAATATGAAACCAGTAGTATATTTTACAAAAGAAATAACAGCAGATTCGCTTGTTAAGATTTATGAAAAATTGGGTTGGACACCGGAAGGAAAGGTAGGAGTTAAAATCTCAACTGGTGAGCCACCAAGAAGTAATTATTTAAGAGCAGATCTTATAGG
>OMRR01000044.1 GCA_900313535.1 uncultured Eubacteriales bacterium | reverse complement strand
GCTTAGTCTCGGATCAATATATGCAATTATAGCACTTGGCTATACCATGGTTTATGGTATAGCCAAAATGCTTAATTTTGCACATGGCGATGTAATAATGATTGGCTCTTACATCGCATATATTTTTATGGTTCAAAAGGGATTTAATCCAATATTAAGTGTTGTCATTGCAGCATTAAGTTGTACTATAATTGGCGTTTTAATAGAAAGAATTGCATATAAGCCTCTAAGAGGTGCGAATTCACTCGCAGTTTTGATTACTGCAATTGGCGTGTCTTACTTTTTACAGAACATAGCACTTTTAATTTTTGGACCAAACCCAAAAAAATTTAACAGTATAGTTACTATCCCTCCACTAAAATTATTTGACGGACAACTTATAATAACTGGTGAAAGTATAGTAACTATATTGCTTTGTATAATTATAATGCTAGTTTTAACTACTTTTATAAATAAAACAAAATTAGGTCAAGCAATGCTTGCTGTATCAGAAGATAAAAGTGCAAGTACTCTTATGGGTATAAACGTAAATGGTACCATAGCACTTACATTTGCAATAGGTTCATTCCTTGCTGCATTTGCAGGCGTACTCCTTTGTTCAGCATACCCAACTTTAACTCCTACTACTGGAGCGATGCCTGGCATAAAAGCTTTCGTTGCTGCAGTTATTGGTGGCATAGGATCAATACCTGGTGCCTTCATCGGAGGACTTATCTTAGGAGTTCTTGAAAACTTATCTAAAGGATATATTTCCGCTCAACTATCAGATGCGATAGTATTTTCAGTTTTGATTATAATGTTATTATTTAGACCAGCGGGCATTTTAGGAAAAGCAAATATAGAGAAAGTGTAGTATGAATTTATTAAAAACAAAACGAAATAAAAAAGCATTTTACAATTTGAGTGTCTACCTCATGATAATTTTTGCTTATATCTTAGTTGTAGTTCTCAAATCACAAGGAATGCTTTCATCACTAATGGAAGGACTACTTGTACCGCTTTGTACTTATTCAATCTTAGCAGTATCATTAAATCTTGTTGTTGGTATAAGCGGTGAATTAAGCCTTGGACATGCTGGATTCATGTGTGTAGGTGCATTTTCAAGTGCAATCTTCACAAGATATATGAAATTTCTTGGCATGCAAGGACTCTATCTTTTTATTATAGCAATATTAATAGGTGCACTTACAGCTGGAATCATAGGATTACTTATCGGCATCCCTGTATTAAGACTTAAGGGCGATTACCTTGCTATTGTCACCCTTGCCTTTGGCGAGATTATTAAAAATATAGTAAATGCAATTTGGCTCGGTTTTGATACAAATGGTGTACATCTCTCACTTAGGAATGCTCAAGCACTCAATCTTGCCAAAGAGAATAATTTCATAGTTGTAAAAGGAGCACAAGGTATAACGGGCACACCTCACTACTCTTCATTTGAAGCAGGTATTATTTTATTGCTAATTGTTGTTACTATCGTTATAAATCTTGTCAACTCAAGAACAGGAAGAAATATAAAAGCTCTTAGAGATAATCGTGTAGCAGCGGAATCTGTCGGCATCAGTTCTATGAAATATAAACTTATTGCATTCACCATAGCTAGTTCCATGGCTGGAGTTGCGGGAGTTTTATATGCACACAATCTTACAACTCTTCAAGCCCTACCAAACACCTTCGGTTACAATGTGTCTATAAACATTCTTGTATTTGTAGTTCTTGGTGGCATGGGAAGAATAAGAGGTTCAATAATTGCTGCTGTAGTTTTAACTCTCCTACCTGAGATGCTTAGAGGTTTACAAGACTTCAGAATGTTAATCTATTCTATAGTATTGATTGTAGTTATGATATTTACCTCTGCACCCGCAATTAAACAATATATGGAAGTTTTAAAACATAAATTCCCTATACTAAATGGACTTAAAATTTCTATGATGATTAGAGGAAAGAACAAGGAGGGCGAATAATATGAAAGAAAATATTATGCTCTCTGTAAAAAATCTTTCAATACAGTTTGGCGGATTACATGCAGTAGAAGACTTTAACCTTGATATAAAAGAGAATGAGCTCTACGGACTTATAGGTCCAAATGGAGCAGGTAAAACAACAATATTTAATTTATTGACTGGGGTATATAAACCTACAACTGGTTCTATAGTATTAAATGGTGTTAATAGAATAGATGGGAAAAGCACAGTAGAAATTAACAAGATAGGTATAGCAAGAACTTTCCAAAATATTCGTCTATTTGATAAATTAAATGTACATGACAATGTAAAAATTGCCTTGCAAAATAAATATAGATATTCTACTATGTCAGGCATACTTAGACTTCCAAGATACCATAGATATGAAGCTCTTATGGACGAGGAAGCTATGTCACTTTTAGAAGTTTTCAATCTTGAAAATGAAGCTGCTATGAAGTCTGCTAACCTTCCTTACGGAAAGCAAAGAAAACTTGAGATAGCAAGAGCAATAGCGACCAACCCAAAAGTTCTTTTACTTGATGAACCAGCGGCTGGTATGAATGAAAATGAGACTAAAGAATTGATGAATACTATTAAATTAATTAGAGACAAGTTCAATATGACTGTCTTACTTATAGAGCATGATATGAAACTTGTCAAAGGAATATGTGAAGAACTTACAGTGCTTAATTTCGGTAAAGTACTTGCACAAGGAAAGACCGATGAAGTTCTTCAAAATAAAGAAGTTATAAAAGCATATCTCGGAGAGTAAAATGTCATTATTAAGTGTTGAAAAAATGAATGTATACTATGGCATGATACATGCTGTAAAAGATATAAGTTTCACTGTAGATGAAGGGGACATAGTTACTTTAATTGGTGCAAATGGTGCAGGAAAGACAACTATCCTTCAAACCCTGACAGGAATTGTTCCATTAAAAACTGGTATAGTCAAATATAATGACAAAGATATATCACACAAACTTAATTTCAAACTTGTAAATGACGGTATAGCACATGTACCAGAAGGAAGAAGAATTTTTGCAAAACTTTCAGTATATCAAAACCTAAAACTTGGTGCATTCACTAGAAATTCAAAAGATGAGATTGATGAAAGTCTTGAAAATGTATATAAGAAGTTCCCAATTTTAAAAGAAAGATCAAAACAACTTGCAGGCACTTTATCAGGCGGAGAACAACAAATGCTTGCAGTAGGTAGAGCACTAATGTCAAAGCCAAAACTATTATTCTTAGATGAACCTTCTATGGGACTATCACCTATCTTTGTAAATACTATATTTGACATTATTGAGGAAGTTCATAAAGAGGGTGTCTCAATCCTACTTGTTGAGCAAAATGCAAAGAAGGCATTATCAATTGCAAACAAAGCATACGTACTTGAGACAGGTAAGATAGTAAAAGAAGGAAATCCAAAAGAATTATTGAATGACCAAGTTATACGATCATCATATTTAGGAGAATAAAAAAATGCGGTTTATCACCGCATTTTTTTATATCATCTCTAATCCTAATGTGGATTAGTCAATTTACCATCCGGTCCAAAATAGTATCCATCTATACTTTGATTCTTAAGCATTATTCCTGTACCATATTCAAAGAAATAAATATCTCCTTGAATAGTTACTGCACCTTGAGTCATTTTGCCTTGAGATAAAGAATTTGGAGTATTTTCAAAGAAGAATGTGTTTCCTGCTGTATCATTTACCCAACCAGTTACCATCTTACCATCTTTATCAAAATAGTATATGTCTAAATCATAGTATACTTGCATAGTAGTATTTCCATTTATTATCATGTCATCAGTTCTAGTTAAATTATAAAATCCGTCTTTTAAGTTTTCACCTTTATTATTTAATGACCAAGAGCCATCTGCAGGATTGTATACCCAATTTACTCCTTCATCATTAACATGAACTTTTCCTTTGAGAGTTGAATTTGCTCCATTTGTAACTGTAGGAACTACTTCTTGAACTGCACCTGGATATTGTAATGTTGGATCTTCTGCCAATATACCTGGCAAGCCTTCATTTGGTAATAGTGGCTTGTTGTTATTTTGAGGCATGGTTCCACCGCCTCCGCCACCACCACCGCCTCCACCTCCGCCGCCGCCACCGCCAGAGTTTCCACCACCAGTTCTTCTAATTCTTTCAATAGTTTGAATGCCAATCCACTCATAATTACCATAGAGTTTTATATCTTCTGTTAATTGTCCTAAATTAGTTCCCTCTGTATAAATCTTTCCGCTTGCATCTTTCCAATTGTTGAATTTATAGTAAGTATTAGACCATATAATACCAGCTACTTTTGCTTCTTGCTCTTGCCAATAATAATGATATACTTGTTTATATGAATATCCATCTCCCGCTGCACTATTTACATTATATATAACTTTATGTCTTACATCATATTTAGGATATAAATCTAAGTTTCCATATATCTTCTCTGGTAATTCATTAGTTATTGCTTCACCGCTAAAGTCTTCATTTAAGTACCAAGCTCTTAAAAATTCATTTTCATTTGGTCCTTTAAATGCCATTTTTAATTGCTTGTAATCACCATAAGTATACTCTGTAGGGTATTCAACCTCCCAAGTAGGATAACCATTTGGAACTAATGAATGTTCAGATACCCATTCTCCACCATTTAAGTGATAAGTTATAGTGAATTTCTTTGGATTGAATTTTGCATAATAAGTCTTGTCTTCAAGTGTATTTGCAGGAACTTGTGTTATTTTATCCCCAGTTAATTTATAAGTTTCATACCAACCATCAAATTCCCATCCATTGCTTTCAAAATCATTTGCTGTAGGTAAAGTATATACATCTTCTGCATTTCTTACAATATTACTTGGAGTTGCATTCTTATAAAATACTTCATCTCTCCAATAAGCATATTTATTACTATCAATGATTAAATCTACTTTATATGTTAATTTTTCCCACTTTGCATATACAGTTAAAGGTCCATTTATAACATAATCATCAGTTATCTCAGTTTCATAAGTATCTTCTTTATACCATCCGATAAACTTATAACCGACCCTTTGAGTCTTATTATTATATTCACTAAACTTTAACTTATCTCCGATAGAAACATTAACATTTGGTATAGGAGTACCTTCCCCTACATTGAAAGTAACATTTGCATTATCAGTTTTTGTATACTTTACATTTCCAGTTTGTGCAAAAGTATTAGAGGCGAAATCAACAACTTCATTTGTAGCATCGCTTAACCATTTACCGGTAATATTCATATCCTTAGCCACTGTAGAAATTGCTTCGCTCAATGTAAATGTTTGTAAATTAGTAAGTGTAGATAAATCTATAACATAATTATGGAAGCTTGATAAATCTATTTCCTCTAAGCTTACACAATTATCTACTAAATTACTTGCAGATACAAATGCTTTTCTATTTTCCTCTTTTTCTACTTCTTGATTAGTTTCTTCATCTATTTCTATGTATGAATAATTTTTAGTAACTTCCAATGGAGTTAAATCCAACTTCTTTAATGATTCACAATTAGCAAACATGCTATCAAATATTCTTAAGTTGTGAGCAGTAAATAACTTTACTGATTCTAATCCTGCACCATTAAATAAGTCTGAAGCATATTCTAATTTTAATGTAGAAACCCAATTGCTTAAATCTAATGTCTTTAATGCTTTACAATCTTTAAACATATTGCTTACAGTGTTTACATTAGTTATATTAAAGCTTCCTACACCTTTAATTTCTTCTAAAGATTCACAATTATTAAACATTCCATTCATGTTTGTTACTTTAGAAGTATCAAATTCAGTCAAATCTATTGTTTTAAGTTTTGTACATCCAGCAAATAAGTCTTCCATATTCTCAACATTTGAAGTATCTGAACCACTTAAATCGATAGTAGTTACATTAGTTAAGCCTTTGAATATCTTTGAAGAATTTTTAGGGAAAGTAACATTTTTCATTTCTACTTTCTCAATAAAATCATTTATGTCTGAATTGAAAATTCTTTGTTGGAAAGGTCTATTATCTGATAATGTAGTATTATTTAACTTTACTACTTTAATTCCTTTTGTATTATTATTCCAATCTCCCCATATATCTTGTGATATAGTTCCTACAAAGAATGCGGTTGAATTATTGAACTTATCTAAATTCAAACCTGATAAATCTAATTCTTCTAAACCTTCACAATGTAATAACATACCATCTGAATCTTTTAATTTAGAAAAATTCAAATTAGATAAATCAACTTTTTTAAGAGCTTTACAACTCATAAAAAATCCATTTATAGATTCCGTATTTGAAAAGTCAGCATTTGCAACTGATATAATTTCTGCATTTTTACATCCCCAGAAGAATTTTTTACAATCCTTAGGGAATTTTACACCTTCAAAATAGATTTCTTTTAATGAATCACAGCCTTCAAATATTGATCTATTTACAGGCTCATATTCTTCATACTTAGATATATCACAATTAGATAAATCAACTTTTACTAATTTATCGCAATCCATAAATAAGTCATACAAATCAGTCCATTCAGATGTATCAGAATCTTTCATTATTACTTCAGTCAAATTATAACTATCCCTAAATATATCTGTGCTTCCAGCTTTAAAGTTTGCTTTTCCTGTTAAATCTATTTTTTCTAATCCGGAATTGAAAAACATTGACCAAGCATAATATTTATTTCCATTAGGGTTGAAATTAGAGAAATTTACTTGTCTCAAACTTTCTGTTTGCGAAAACATTAATTTTGCAGAATTTATAGATGAAGTGTCTAAATTCTCAAAATCAATTTTTTCAAGTTTTTTGCTATTAAAGAAAAATTTATCAAAATTTAATGTCTCATGTGTATTTAAATTGCCTAATCCAGCAATCTCTTTAAGATTAGCAAAACTATGGAATAAGTTTTCACCATTATCTACATATATATCGTCATTTTCACCACAATGAATTATAACTTCATTGTTATCATTAATATATGCTACTAATCCATTTTCATTAAGATTAACTTTGTTCTCTATATTTGGAGCTTCTGCGCTCTTTTGAATAGTTATTTTAGTTATTGAGTCCTTTGAAATATTAAGTTTACTTACCCAATTTTCATTAAATATATGAACATTTGCAGTATCTTCTATATATACAGCTTCAAATATCGTATTTTTGCCCCATTTAGTTATATCAGCATTAAACCATGCTAAATCCTCAGGAAGAATTACAGTATTATCAGTATCTCTTCTCCAACCTATAAACTTATATCCTTCTTTTGGTTGAACATTAAATACTCCATTTGCCTTATCTTCATCAAATATGCTTTCTTGCTCATCAGCATATTTTTCTCTACCTGCATATGTTCCCTTAGTATCATCATTTTTAAACTCATAATGATGCTCTATTGAATAACAAGCATAAATATACTTAGTTCCTAATATTCCGGCTTCTGCATAATTAGCAAATTGTGCCCAATAATTTCTTACATATTGTTCATAAGTGTAATTATGCCATAATGATCTTTGCACCCAATAATCATTGTAATCTTCAATTGGTTCATCTACCATTAAAAAATGTTTGAACTTTACTTGTTCAGACATATCTTGAACAGCATTATCTACCCAACCTTGCCAAGTATCATAAGTTACATCTCTTACTGGCATATTATCAAGAGTTAAACAATATTCAGTGCTATCATAAGATAAATCACTATTACCAAAGTATCTTAAATATACTTTTGACTCTTGTGGAGAAGAACCAAATAATTTAGGATTGGCGCTATCATTTCCCTCTTCTTTGTCTGATTTTTCTTTTTGACTTTGCTCGCCTTCTTCTGAACCTTTATTGGTATTTTCATTTTCAGCAGAAGTTTTTGCAGAATCATTCTCAGATCCTTCGCCTTCTTTTTTCTCTTCTAATTTTTCTTTGTCATCAGCATCTTTCTCAGTAGCAGTTTTTTCAGTATCTGCTCCTGTGCTATCACTCAAGTCATTTTCTTGATCACCAACTGATGTTTTTTGTTCTTCTTCAGTCTTGATATTATCAAGCCCTTCAGCAAAAACCATCACACCATGCGATGTGCAAACCATAGATGCAAGAAGTAACACAGCGATAACCTTTCTTAAAACCCTCTTCATCTCTAATTTCCCCCTAAAACCATACATATATCAGCTACAAATTAGCATTTTGTAGCGTAATTTATATTATACCACTTATCTTTATTAAACATTATTAAGTCTTCATTAAGAATAGTATACAAAATTTATTACTTAGTTATTAATTTTTTCTTACACTTTTAAAGCCCAAAGATGCCAGTTTTTCTTGGCCTTTTTTAGAAAGTAAGTAATCTATCAATAATTCACCATTTCCCTTGTTTAAAGCGCCTTTTAAGAGTGCTATTTCGTATTCTTCTATGATATTGTCACCCTTATCTATTAAAAACACTGGGGAATAGCCCTCCTTATTTTTATACTCATTTAGAACCTTTTTATCCTCATTTGAAGTATATGGCTCCACCCAAGAGTTTGACAATATCTCTGCCATTTTATTCTTTGAACTGAGCAATATGACATCTGCTTCCGGTGTAGAGTCAATCTCATAGCCTTCAGATATCTTTTCCTTCATTCTATCAAAAGATCCATAAAAATAATCTAAAACCACACCCTTATAAGTTTGTTCAAAATCACTTTTTATCTCTTTTGCTATTTCTTCATCCACTTCAGCATAAAGCATTACAGCACCACTATATACGGGTTCTGCTTTCTTTTTGCAAGAAACAATAGCCAAAGCACAAAATACTAAAATTAAAACAATCGATAAAAATTTTTTCATAATTAATTTCCTTATATTATATATGCAGATTATTAAAAATGGCAAGTATTGATACTACGCCAATAAACAAACAGAAAATGCCAATCAAAGCAAAGCAAATTATATAGAAACATAACCTTGACCTTGAGAAATTTTTCAAATTAATATTTTTAGTGCCTCCAAGTGAAAATATCAAAACAAATATAAATCCTATAAGAGGTATTGCAAATAAAATTTCATAACCTACATATCCCCACATCGATATAGGCTTATATATGTCATTATTATTCTTTTCTTTTTCAACTATATAAACAATAAGTCCAACTATCAAACCAATAACTGCTGGCACTACCCAAGCAAGACCAATGTTTGATAAAGGTAATCTACTAGATATATTCTTTACTCCATTTATAAAACTAATTGGTAATATACCATCCTCTGGGAATGAAGCAAAGAAATCAAGTAGAGCAGGTATAAAAGTAAATATTGTAGTTATTGCAAAAACTTTTCTATCATAATTAAATAACTTTCCAAATAATGCCAATATTATCAAACTTATGGCAAGTGGATACAAAAACATCAAAAATGGTATAGCGTATGTGATAATTGCATTAAGCCCAAAGTTTGATATTACAAATGAAAATACAGTAAAGATTATTGCCCATACCCTTGCAGATAAAAATTTAGGGAACATGGCATGAAACATTTCTGAACAACTAACTATAAGTGCAAGTGATGTTTTGAAACATGCAAGAGTTACTACAACTAATAAAAAGTATATTCCAAATTGTCCAAAATAATGACTACTTATCTGTGATAATGCTGTACCACCTTCAGAAGAAGTTTCGAAAAACCCACGACTCATTGTACCCATATAAGTTGTAAATGCATAAATTACAGCCATCAAAGTGCAACCAAAGAAACCTGCCTTAATAGTGCTCATTGCGACATCTGTCTCATCACTAATACCAAGATTTCTTATAACTGTGATTACAGTAATACCAAAAGCAAGACCTGCTATAGCATCCATTGTGTTATAACCTTCCAAGAATCCTTGAAAGAAAGGTGCAGACATATATGATTTGTCAGGTACAATATTATTAACTGTGAGCATAGGATTTATAAAAGAAACAACTATCAATGCAATAAGGAATACTAAAAAAATAGGATTTATAAATTTACCAATATATTTCAAAATATTACTTGGCTTAAGTGCAAATATCAATGCAAGTGCAAAGAACACAAAAGTAAATATAAGTCTTGGCACAAGAGTGTCGGCGCCATTAAGTAGTGGTTGTATACCAATTGTAAAAGAAGTTGCTGCACATCTAGGTATTGCAAAAAATGGTCCGATAGTTAAATATAGAAGCATCGTAAAAAAGTATTTGTACTTATCGCCTACAAGACTTGTCAACTCAAATAAACTATCTTTTTTACTTATTCCAAGGCAAGCCACACCAAGAAGTGGTAAACCAACTCCAGTAACTATGAAACCTATTATTGCTGGCCATACATTTGTACCAGCAAGTTGTCCCATATGTACTGGAAAAATAAGATTTCCAGCTCCAAAGAACATACCAAAAAGCATACTTCCAACTAATATGCTCTCTTTTAAACTTAATCTCTTCTTCATAAAACTCTCCTAAAAAAACTCTTCTTCTATATCAAGACATATAGCGTGATAGATGGCTATATGCTCTTCCTGTATCAAATATGTCTCATCAAGTGGCACGATAATATTTATATCTGCAATGTCTTTAATCTTTCCACCGCCCTTACCTGTAAGTGCAATCACTTTAATGCCCTTTGCCTTTGCTACCAACGCAGCATCAATTATATTCTCTGAATTTCCAGAAGTAGTAATGGCAAGTAACACATCTCCATCTTTACCAAGACCAAGCACTGCATTAGCAAACACATATTCTGCATTCTTGTCATTTGCAAAAGCAGTATTATGACCGATGATACTTGTCAAATCAATTGTTGGAAGGCCTTGCTCTAAAGTCTTTTTCATCTCGGCAACTTTGTCTCTTGCATTTAACTTTAAGTTTTTATCATAATAATCTTCTACCATTTTATATAATTTTTTTTCATAATCTTCATCTATAGTTCTACTCTTTTTAAAACCTTTTAACAATTCTCCAACGATATGAGACGAATCTGCCGAACTACCACCATTTCCACACACCAAAACCTTATTGCCTTTTTTGTAGCAATTTTTGATGCTATCAAATGCAGCGATTATCTCAGGCTTTATACATTCCAAGTTTTTTCTTCTCTCGCACAAATCATTAATATAATTCATAATCTCTCCCTAATGAATTGATTTATATCATTAAATACTTCATACTTTGTTGGCAATACTTTTTGCTTATCTCTCTTTTCTTTATACTCAACTTCACCTTCTCCACTCATTACAAATATAGGATTCACCCCATATCTTTCACCAGACAATACATCAAGCCACTTATCTCCTATCATATATGAATTATCTTTATCAACCATTGCCGGCACAACACTTTTTCTATATATCTTACTTCTATCTTCCTCATATGCAGTTTTTTCATTTATCATTCTTTCATCTATATATTGAAGTGTTCCATTTTTTAAATCATTTTCACACTGAACAAACATTCCTATCTCTGGTTTTCTACAATCACAATGAAATATTAAATTCATTTTTGCATTTGCAGATATTTTGCCATTATTATTCTTTCCACTTGTATGATGTGGGCAATAATAAAACCCATCTATAAGCCCATCTAATTTTTCTTGAAGAATTTTATTGCTATAATGTGTGTCGCATTCATCAAATCTTCCCTTTGCTATGCCTGCTTGATTGGAAATGACGACCAACATGTAACCCTTCTCTTTTGCATATCTTAAACTTTCTTTTACACCTTCAATTGGTCTTGTCTTCTCTATGACTTCTCTATAAGGAAATTTTTCACTACCAAATGCACCATCATCATAACAAATGGTTCCATCTCGATCCAAAAATAATATCTTTTGCTTAACCAATTCCATTTAAATAAACTATTCATCTACCTTTTCTTCTTTTCTATCTTTAAACTCCTTCAAACTGTCTGGAGTACCAATATCTATAAATTGTGCCTTACTTACTGTAGCACCTATCAATTTTCCTTCTTTAAGCCACTCAGGTATCAAATCTTTTTCAAGCGATTTCTTTTCACCATGTGGTATAGTTTCTATCAAAGATTTCTTTAATATATATATACCACCATTTATAAATACATTCTCTATATTACTATCGCTTTCAATTTTTTCATCAAATGATGTTATAACCCCTTGCTCCTTATTTCCATTTGATTTTTCACCACTATAGTCTATGCATATACTACCATATCTACTCTTGTCTGCTTCTTCTTTACAAGCAATACTCATGTCCGCATTAAGCGTTTTAAAGTTTTCTTCCAATTTAAATAAATCCGCTTCAAATAAGGTGTCTCCATTTAATACCAAGACATAATCATATTTTATCTTGTCAAGACAGTTTCTAATTGCTCCACCCGTTCCAAGTGCAATTTTTTCTTCAGCGTAGCTTACTTCCACTCCAAAATAATACTTATCACCAAAGTAATCTCTAACTTCTTTACTCTTATAACCAGTTGCAAAGATTACATTAGTAATCTTATATCTTTTCAAATATTTAATTACATTAACTAAAAAGGGTTCGTTGTCGACTTCAGTCATTGTCTTTTGTCTCTCTCCAATAACTGATCTAAGTCTTGTTCCTTGTCCACCACACAAAATTATAGCCTGCATTATTCAAAGTCATCCTTTACAATATTCCATGCTGCATCCATGGTAAATCTCTTATTAATTACTTTCTGTGTCTCTATAGATAAATCTTTAAGTTCTTCTAGATTGTCATATAGTTTTAAAACTTCTCCTGCAAAGTTTTGTGCATCATCCTGTATCTTCATAAAATATGGGGCATCCACTATACCCTCTGCTCCACAATTTGTAGTGACTATGGCGGCACCATTTGCCATCGCTTCAATTATTTTACCTTTTATACCAGCACCATATCTAAGTGGAGCCACAACTATTCTTGTAGTCTTATAGAGATTTAGCAATTCCTCTTCAGGAACAAATCCAAGCAAGTTGTACCCACCTTCTGCACAAATCTGTTTAATTTCATCTGTGGCATTTGAACCAACTACTATTAAATTAATATTGCTATTTCTTGCTTTAATTCTTGGCATTATACTTTCATGCAACCACCTTATAGCATCTTTATTTGGATCGTGCATAAATCCGCCAACAAATAATATATCTTTTGTCTTAATAAAGTCTCTAAGTTCTACTTCTTTTTCGTCAAACATGTATGCATTGATTGCCTTTACTCTTAATGTATCATCAACTCTCTTAATCTCTTCAACTTCCTTGTATGAAGGATAATAACTCATATCCGCTTTATATAATAAAGAATACTCAAGATTTCTAAAATACTTAAACTCATAAAGTGCAGACTCATCACCCATCAAATCATACTCTCTCTGTAATCTCATATAATGCAAATCATGTCCATAATATATTATTTTTGTAAACATATTCTGTCGTATAAAGTCTATATACTTACTTGCTATATGTGGTCTATTTAAGAATACATAATCAAAGTTTCTCTTATTATTCTTCAAAAACTCCCACAAATTCGCTTGCACATTATTTCCATAAATAACTTCTACTCCTGCCTGTTGCAAAATATTACCATATGGTGAATTCAATAAGAAGTTATCGCCTATAAACTTCACAGAATACCCTTTTGCTCTAAACATCATCATATAAGAATACACTGTTTTAGACCCTGCATCCTTATCCCAAGTTGGTACATAATGGTCAATGAATAATATAGTCTTCTTACCCATTCCTCTTTCTCTCGCTCTAAAGAAATTTGGGATTTCATCATGTGAATACTGATTAGCTAATTCATTTTTCCATTTCTCTCTTAATTTCTCCTTATTGACTACCTGATATGATTTAATACTACCCTCTTTATTCTCATCAGTACCATTGCTTACACCTTCAAAATGAGTAATAACAGATAAAGGTTGATACACTACTTTATAACCATACTTTCTCACTTCAAAAGCTAGGTCTGAGTCTTCACAATAAGCAGGTACATATCTCTCATCAAAGCCACCAATTACATTCCACAAATTTCTTCTTATCATTATGGCAGCACCAGAAATGTAATCAACCTCTTTTACATAATTATATTTAAAATCTTCAGGGTCATCACCTCTTCCATAATTTGCACCTTCTGCATCATTCCATATGATGCCTCCAGCCTCTTGAAGTGTGCCATCAGCAAATACAAGCTTTGACCCAGCCATACCTATTGACGAATCATTATCAAGTAAATTTACAAGTGAAGACAAGTAATTCTCATGAACTTCAGTATCATTATTTAGGAAATAGATATACTCCCCTCTTGCAAGTTTAGCAGCCGCATTACAATTTTTTAAGAACCCAAGATTAGTTTCATTTCTACTTACTATCACATTATCAACATACTTACTTATATTTCTTGTAGTATCAGTTGACACATCATCTGCAACTATAACTTCATAAGGTGTTTCTTCAGCATTAGTATTTTTCATTATAGAATATAGACACTTATACGTATATCTTATTTGATTATAACAAGGGATAATTATTGATACCTTTGGCAAATCACATTTAGGCAAGGCCACTTTTCCACACTCAAAATATGCATCTCCTATCATAAAGTCGCCTACAATTCTATTTCTACCTCTGCTTGTAAAATAAGTCTTAAGCATCTTAAATGGATGCCTTATAGTTCTATAGATATATTTAAATATCTTACTCCTTATGCTCTCAGGTGGTAATAATTTTTTAGCAATATTCTTTACCTTACGAATTACTTTATATATAAATCCTTCTCTTCTAAAAAGTATAGTATTTTGTTCTGTAAGAGCGCCAACTTGGTCTTGCAAATTTTTAATAAGGTTCTCAAGATTATTGACATGTACATTGGTAAGTCTAATTATTTCATTCTGTTTACTTGCCTGATAATCTACAGCATTATTTTCACCAGTAATTCTTTCAAGTTGTTCTCTAACTCTATCAAGCTCTGCCTTGATATAATACAATTTTGCAAAACTTGGATTTAACTCTTCATATTTTGATACATCAAGATTATTGATATTCTCATGCACTTTAGTTTGAAATTCATTTTCTGCATTTTCATATCTCTCAGCATCCATATATCCTATGCCAAAATCTCTTACCAAATCTTTAAATGTACTATAAGTAAGATGCTGCCTACATGCCTTCCAGAAATATTTTAATACTCTGTATCTTAGGAAATCTACTTCAGTCGTATCAGTAGATATCCATTCACTATCTATAATATTTAATTTACCATCAGACACTATGACATTTTGGAAAGTACAATCAAGATTATAGTTTTGGATTATGCCACTAAACTTTCCAATAATTTTATATAAATACTCTGTTATTACCTCTTTTTCTTTTTCACCTTTTCTAATTCTATCAAGTATAACACCCGTAAGCATCTCACCTTCTATAAATGGATATACCGCATAAGCCTTGTTGTCAATTGACTCTTTCTCTGTCACAAATTTAATTGGCTTAAGCATAACTATATTATTATTCTTAATCGCATCTATATTTTCTACCATGTTATGCACTTGTGCATTTGCTTCGTCATAGACAGCCTTCTTTATGACCTGTCTCTTGCCAGCCGAATCCTCAACTATACTAGTCCTTAATGCAAATCTCTTAGCTCTATTTAAATTGTATTTTACGTATATGGTCTTAAACTCGTTTTTATTTGACTTTGCCTTCTTTGCATCAAAAATTATTATATAAGAATTGCAGTATTCACTAAACTTTCCAATTGATACTAGATTTCTAGTCATCTCATTTTCATCTTCAAGTTTAGGGAGATACCTATCGCTATAGATTCTAAGTGGGAATTTATACTCCGGAATTGGATAATAGATTTCAAGATCCGAAAAAGCAAACTTTTCTTTCATCTTTGAATCTAATCTTTTTATATCTTCATATGTAAAAGTGATTAATTCGTCATCTATCTTTGCTCCGCCAATCATATTGAAGCTATTCTTATTGTCACATGCTATGATAACCTTACCTTTATCATCGGTATAATTGGTAGCAAGAAAATCTACTATGTCACTTATATCATCACC
This sequence comes from uncultured Eubacteriales bacterium, assembly GCA_900313535.1. Lineage (GTDB taxonomy): Bacteria > Bacillota > Clostridia > Lachnospirales > Lachnospiraceae > UBA3633. The sequence goes on along the minus strand of OMRR01000044.1, from coordinate 13,604 downwards.
TGACAAGTTTGCAATTTTTTTTGTCATTGATGGAACTAAAACATAGTCAAATACTATTCCGTTTAATCGATCTCCAAGTCCTCTTATATCATCATCTATAAGTTCTTTATATACACTTACATTATCTGGTAAACTTAAATAACTAACTATTTTCTCCATCTCACTTGTTTCAAGTACTATTGATAAATGTTTTACCCTTTTTGCAAGTGGGAAAATAAAATTATCGTCCACATCCCCAACTACAAGCACCTTACTATCAAGCTCTTTCCCGGTATCAATGGACCTAAAATCATACCAATCAAAAAGATTAATTGCATACTTCTGCTGCAAATTTTTTAACTCTTGATTCATAACATTTAATTATACTATTTATCTGCACTTTTTACAACTAAAAAAGGGCGGCAAAACGCCGTCCTATCAAGATTTTTAGCTATTATAATTAGTCTATAGCTATAACTGATTGATTATATGTATTTTTAATATAATCCTTAACCTTCTTACTCTTTAAGCAATTTAATAAATCTTTAGCCCATTGCTCGTTTTCATTTCCTGCTTTCACGCAAAGAATATTTGCATAAGTTTGAGCTGCTTCACTTGATTGCTCTTCAACATAGATTGCTTCACTAACCTTAAATCCTGCTTCCATAGCATAGTTACCATTCATACATGCAACTGCTACAGAATCTAAAGATCTTGGGATTTGTGCTGATTCAAGCTCAACTATCTCCACATTATATGGATTCTCAACTATGTCAAGTTTAGTAGCTGTAAGTCCAGCACCTTCTTTTAACTTTATAACTCCTGCAGCCTCAAGAAGATTTAAACTTCTTGCCTCATTTGTTACATCATTAGGTACAGCAATCTTATCTCCACTTGCTAATTCTAAATTCTTTTTTGTTCCAGCATAAATTCCAAATGGCTCATAGTGAATCTTTCCAACTGATACTATATTTGTACCTCTCTCTTTATTGAAATCATCAAGATAAGGTGTGTGTTGGAAAAAGTTTGCCATTGTCTCTCCTTGATCTACTGTAAGGTTTGGTACTACATAATCAGCAAACTCTCTAACTTGTAAATCATATCCAAGTGCTTTCATATCATCTACCACTTGTGCTAATAACTCAGCATGTGGAACTGGTGATGCAGCAACAGTTACTACTTTTACTTCTGCTGCTTTATTTGCTGGTGCAGATGCCTGCTTATTACCACAAGCTACAACTACTACTGTTAATAATGCTAATGCTACTCCTAAAATCTTCTTGCTCATAAATATAATCCTCCTCTTTAAAGGCTCTAAATTCGTCACATTTATTAAATGATCCATTTTAGAGGCTCCTATCAATTATATCAATTTAGTATATTTTTGCAATAGTTTTTTGCCTGTTAATAAGTAATTATATGCGATATTACTTATATTTTACCCACATAAGTGGTCTAACATTGTATTTTTTGGCTTTACGGCTTATATTTAGTTCTACAACTTCTCTAAAGTTACTTGCATAAAAACCATTTGCATCCCCACTTCTAAGCCATATGACCTCACCTTCATTATATGGAGTTTTGAGTGGTGATTTTAAAATGTAATTTATGTCTCCCTCCTCTGGCAAAAATAAATAATCAATAGTTTCATCGTCTAGTAAATATGCATCAAATGGTATCTTCTCTTCTTTTCTCGTATCACTTTCCATATACTCGGTTATTAGTTTCACAGGGTGTATTTTCTTTTTTTCGTTTTCTGAAAAACACTCATTAAATATCTCTGTATTAAGTTTCTTTCTTACATTGGAAGTTTCCCAAGAACTAGTTCCATATCTCCCCAAACAGCTATCAACAAATAATGATTTCTTTGATATCACAAGTGCATAATCTCTTTTCCTATCAATTACAACCCACTCTAAATCTTTGCCTTGATATTTGCCAATTTTTAATTCATCACCATACAATCCATCTTTAATTAAAAGCTGACAATTATCTTTTGTTTCCTTGATTAACTCATCCTTTTTGTCGATATTCTTTTTAATTCTGTTATTCATATCAGCATCAACATTATTCATATTTATTGCAATTACAGGCAATATGCCAAGATACTCACTATCATTAACTTTTATTTCTATCTTCCCATTATCGTTATTACCAACTTCGTCTGCCTTATAACATGCTGAATAAAATCTCTTACTTCTATTATCAAAAAGCGAAGTAACAGCCGAAGTAGCATTCTTATCTATATCACTGATTTTTTCAAACGACTTATTACTTAAATGAACTCCAGTACTAAGGTAAATAGGAATCTCATCATAATTTAATAAAGTTATAGCATCTTCACATTCTTCTGATTTAATGTGGCCATTTAGGTCAATATAACTATACTGCTTTTTGATTTTTTCTAACTTCGATAATTCAGAGTCTGTAAATATTTCATTAATAAATGTTTCATTGAGCCATTTCCTAAGTTCTGAATTGCTCCATTTTATCTCTTCATTTTTATTTTCAACTATTCTTTCAAAATCTAAAACATTACTTGCTGCAAAGTATCCAATGTCACCATCCATAGCTATTAAATGCCAATCTATCTTTGTTTTCTCACTACCAAACAAAAGATATTTTCCAAATCGTATAGAGCCAACTGACTTATTGCTTGTTTTTGGTATTTGAAATGACAAATCATCACTACTATCTTCATTTACATAGTTTGTGTTGTTGTTCTCTTCTGGCACTTCGTTCTCACTTGTATTTACAACTATCCAAGGGCGAATCGCTTTCATATCATTATTAACTAAGCTAAAATCTATACTTTTATTATTATCATTATAAATGTCAGGTCTTACACTTTTTAATTTGCTTTCCAATGCTACATAATCTTTTAAATACTTTGTAGTATTTTCATTATATATAAATACCTTATCGTATACATCTTTTCCTTTGCCACTAAAATAACTCTCATTCGTATATGACTCTGCTCTAAGTGGATTACTTACAATTAATTCTTTCTCATAGTTGGAAAAAGAGTTCTCATAAAATATTTCATTTAAATATTTTCTCCTATCAGAAGTTTCCCAAGTATTTGTAGTATCAAATTCTGAAACTTTGCCATCATATGTGTCGTCGTTTCGTTTTTCAACATTTACACGAAATATATCTGGTTTTAACTTACTTTCTAAAATCAATGTATATACTCCGCCAACATTATCAACCACTCTCCAAAGCATTGGCTCACTCACATTATCAATCTTGTGCCCAAATTCCACAGTGTCAGATATATTCGCATCTTTGATATCACTAATCAAATTGTGTGATATACCATTTGTATCTATATAATATCTATTCACGATTTGGTCATTATCTTTACTTTCTACATCTATAGCATCTCTTATATTATTTGTATTTATGCTACTTGGCATTTCATTTATATCAATGTCATTCTCATTAATTACTTTATCTTTAACTATAGCATCATCATATACACAAATATTTGTACCATCAATATTTTTTATAGAAAACTTATTTAACTCTACAGCTTTGCCATTATTTGATAAATAATACTTTACCCCACCATTCTCTACAATCTCATTATCTATTATTTTTCCATCTCTCAAATAATAATAACCATAATCTTTTTCATTTAGGTCACTTCCCTCTCCAATATATTTAAATCCGTTTGCCTTTTCTTTGTAGACATTTGTCTCAGTATTTTTTAATCTAAGTTCTATCTTTGAATTATAGTTATAGATCTTCATACCACTAGAATAAACAAAATCTTTATATTTATACGCATAAGTGATACCTTTTGCATTATTCTTAACAATTGAATTCCACATATTGTCTATTGATTTCATTGCTTCATCGTGATTGTCCAAGTAATCATTAATATATGCGTCATTATACAACCTATTTACATAATTCTCATGCAATAAAATTTTAGATAAAATTATTGGATTGGAATACTTATCCTTATAGTTCATATCATAATTGATGCTAAACTCCTTAAGTAACTCTTTATCTGGTTCAATTTGCACTTTGCCATCTATAAATTCAAAAGGTATAATATATTCCCTCTCTTCATCATTAAAACAAGTTCTATAAAATACAGTGTTTAAGAGACTAAATGATTCAAGGTCAGCCATTTTACTTAATGATAAATAACTTTCATCTCTCATAAGATTAAATGATGGTATGGACATTATCTCAATATACTTATCACCACGTCTCACTACGACAAATGGGACTTGCACTCCTCCATACCTACCAAAATATGCTACTTCTCCGACCATTGCATCAAAAACATTATTGAGTATTTCTTGCTCTTTTCCGTTTTCATCAACAATGTAATCCTTCCCACCCCTTGATTTGATTATATTCTCATCAATGTTTTCAGTATTATCAATATGAATAACATATTCTTTATCTTTCTTTTCTTTATTTTCACATGAACATAGTGTAAACAAAAATAAAAGCAACAAAACTATTATTGTTGCTTTTACTCTACTATTGATTTTTTTATTTAAAAATAACATTTACAATGCATTTATACTTTTATAAAATAATTTATTATATGTTCCACAAAATATATGTTTACCATCTACCGCCAGAAAAATAATAGTCTACATCTTCTAATAAGTCTTCATTGTTCTCGACACTTCCTTCAAACATCTTTTCATTAAACTTAATCACCCTATCAGTATCATCTACAATAGAATTAAAACTTTCTTTTATGTTATCTATATTTAAATCAACTAATATAGCTGGCCTAACACCTATATCCCTATCTTCCACATAGGCATTGTTCCAGTATTTATTAGGTCTATATCCAAAGAAACTGATTGCTTCTTTTGAACTAATCGTACACGCATAACATGGTCTAACTATCGTCCTAAGCCAATAATTACAACTTGCACCTGTTTGTTTGCCAGCATTGATGCCATCACCAAAATTCTTAACTTTTTTAGCAAATTGAGTGGCACTTGTATGATATAACTTATCCATTGCAAATCTCTTATCAGTTTCACTGTCATAATTTAAATATCGCACCAATTCATCCATATCTATACAAAATACTTTATCACTAGTTTCCACTATATCGGCGATTTCTTCGCCCACAACTATATTAGAACTATAAGTTTTTTCTTTTATAATTGCTCTCTCATCTTTACTAAATGCAGTTTCATAAAACTCTTTGTTTAACCACTCTCTTAAAGTAGAAGTTTTCCAATTTCCATTTTCAAATTGCTCGCCGTATACACTTTTTACATATTCCAATTGTTCTTCTTTTGGCACTTTTTCTGTCCAAGTTGCAAACTCATTAATTGTATACACATCATTTAATTCAGGATATTTATCTTTCAATATGTATACTGAATCAGCATATGTTTTACAATCTAACACATACTTGCTTAAAAGAACTGCTTCATTCTTTTCTTCATTCAAATCAACAAGTACCCACTCTATATCTTCTAATCCATTTGATAAATTGCCATCAATTTCATATTTGCCAAAAACTATACTATCACAATTTTCTATACTTTCATCCCACTTATGAAGATTAACAAGTTTTGATTTGTCAATTTGCTTTTTTAGATTTGAAAGGCAGATGTCATTAAACGAGTTATTCTCTATTTTTTGTATTAATGCATTAGAAACATCACTTTTAGTTGCACAACTCATTAATAGAATTAATGACATTGTATAAATTGCAACTACAATATTTACTTTTCTTTTCATTTTAGTTGTCATAATTTAAATTAATTATAAGGGTTCCGGAAGCGTTCACCCCTACGATACGGGCTCGCAGTGCTCGCCCCTACATTTTCGTTTCCCCCTACAACGTTTTGATGAACATAGCAAGTTTTTCCATCGCTATCTCTAATTTTTCTATAGAATAAGCATATGAAATTCGTAAGAAGCCTTCTCCACTATCTCCAAAGGCAGTTCCAGGAACCACTGCCACATTTTCTTTTTCCAAAAATTTCATAGCAAAGTCTTCGCTTGTCATATTAAATTTCTTGATACATGGGAAAACATAGAATGCTCCAAATGGTTCAAAGCAAGGTATGCCCATTTCTTTAAATGAATTAAGCAAAAATCTTCTTCTTTGATTGTATGATTCTTTCATCATCTCTATATCTTCGTCGCCATTTTTAAGTGCTTCTACCGCTGCATATTGACTTGTAGTTGGTGCACACATTATGGCAAACTGATGAATCTTTGTCATTTGCTTTATTATCTCATTCACACCACAAGCATAACCAAGTCTCCAACCTGTCATAGCATAGGCTTTTGAAAAACCATTTATTAAAATAGTTCTCTCTTTCATTCCATCTATTTCAGCTATAGAGTGATGCTTGCCATCATAAGTCAATTCTGCATATATTTCATCAGAAATAACATAAATATCTTTTTCCTTAACAACCTTTGCTATTTCTTCCAAGTCCTTCATTTCCATTATGGCGCCTGTAGGATTATTTGGAAATGCAAGTATAAGTACTTTTGTCTTGTCAGTGATTGCATCAATTAATTCTTTTGCAGTAAGTCTAAAATCATTTTCTGCCTTTAAATCTATAGTTACTGGTTTTGCATCTGCTAAAATAGCGCAAGGCTTATATGATACATAACATGGCTCCGGAATAATAACTTCATCACCTTCATTTATCAAAGCTCTTAATGCAAGATCTATAGCTTCAGAGCCTCCTACTGTCACAAGCACTTCTGATAATGGATCATAATGTAAGTTATACCTTCTATCAAGATAATTACAAATTTCAATTCTCAAATCTTTAAGTCCAGAGTTAGATGTGTAAAATGTCTTTCCTTTTTCAAGACTATATATACCCTCTTCTCTTACATGCCATGGTGTATCAAAATCTGGCTCTCCAACACCAAGAGATATAACATCTTTCTTTTCTGCAACCAAATCAAAGAACTTTCGTATGCCTGATGGTTTTATACTTAAAGTTTTTTCAGAAAGTCTGTGTTTCATTATGAAATCACCTCTCTTACGTCTTCAAATTTTTTACCCATTACAGTTCCATTATCTTTATACTTTTTCAATATAAAATGCGTTGCAGTACTAATAACTGGTTCTATAGTAGATAATTTATTTGAAACAAAACTTGATATCTCTTTAAGAGACTTCTCTTCCAATATAACAAGTAAATCATATCCACCAGAAATAAGGTATACTGATTTTACTTCTGGGTAGTTATATATTCTTTCCGCAATCCTATCAAATCCTTGATCTCTTTGTGGTGTAACTCTTACTTCTATAAGTGCAATTATCTTTTCTAGATTAGTCTTTTCCCAATCTATAAGTGTAGGATAGCCACATATTATTCCTTCATTCTCAAGTGCCGCCAATTCATTGACCACATCAATTTCATTTACAGAAAGCATCTTTGCTAATTCTTTAACTTCAATTTTGCTATTCTTTTCAATTAATCTCAATAATTCCTCTCTCATATTATATCCTCCCTTTGGCATCATCGCCTTTATTTTCTTTTTTATCCTTAAATAAGTATATAACCATACCGATAAGTAACAATATAGCAATAATTGATATTATTAATGCAAATATCAAGAACTCGCTACTTTCGAATCCCATACCACTACCATTGCCATCTCCTTTGCCTCCTCCGTCACCTTTCAAGTACTCATCAAGTTCTATTACCTTTCTTCCATCAATTTCATTTGCCTCTGTCTCCACTATCTCATTTGTGATGTCTTCGGTAATTATATTTTCTACAGTGGTATCTGCGATCTCTACTTGTGCACTAGATATATCTGTACTACTTACTGTAACATTTTCTGTCTCAACATTTATTGAAGATTCGATTGCAACTTGACTTTGCAAAGTACTTTCGTTTGTAATGCCACTACCTTGACTTATAGGATTTGCTTCATTTGTAGGTGTGATAACCGCATCAGATTTTTGTTGTTCTTTTTCACTATTATATCCACTTGCTTTGTTTCCTACATAAGGAGTACCTGTGCCGGTACCACTTCCTATACCATTGCCACTGCCATCACCTGCACCATTTCCAGAACCATCGCCCTCTGGCTCTTCAGAATATAACTGAATAGTCTCTGGCATTTCAACTATATAATTTATGCCATCAATAGGAACTGCATCAAGGTATTCTCCATAATCAGAATAAGTAGTGTTTATATCTTTTAAAAAACCTTCATTCTTTTCATCTCCTGGTATAGCGTAACGCTCATAACCATCCTCAGCAATGTCTACAGCCTTTCTTCCTTTATTTGTACGAAGTAAATGACATTGAGAAAATATTCTATTGAAAGTTCTTACAGACTCTATGTTCCATCTATCCTTATTTACATATATGTTCTTTAAGTTATAACATTTAAAAAATACCTCATCCATATTGTCAACATGGTAAGTTTCAAATAAAGATAAATCTATACTCTGCAATGATTGACAACTAAAAAACATTCCTTGCATTTCTGATGGTGCAAAAGTACTTGAGGCTGTACCACTTTTAAACTTAATGGTCTTTAGATTTCTACATTCGCAAAACATATACCTTGTGTCCCCAAGACCATCCATATAACTAAAACCAGATAAATCAATGTTCCTCATTCTCATAAAATGATCAAACATAAATGCAGAATTTTGATTCATGCTAACAGTGTGTAACATTGAATACCAGTACAACACATTGTCTACACTATACACAAGTACTGATCCATCATTATCTTCTGACACATCTACATAGTAAGCTTTATCATTTGGGACATTATATCCTCTTTCAAATATCGTTATAGAATAATCCATCGTTGCTTTTTTGTCATTGCCATTTAAAAAAGATTTAACTCTTTGATTAAATTCTTTTCCATTACACAAAGTAAATGGCTTAGCAAAGGCTTTTACAGAAAAAAGCGCAATAAAAACAAGTGTCAATATATATATTTTTTTCATTAATCTATTCATATGTAATATAGAACCTAATTACATTTTATCATATAACAAAAAACAAGGCAAATTATTTTGCCTTGTTTAAATTATTTTTATTAGATTTTCTAATTATTAATATAACATAACTCCATTTGCATCAAAAAAATGTGTTATACCATTTATAACGACAGTCCCGGTAACCATCGTACCATCTGGGTTAAAGAAAAATGTTTTACTATTGATAGTCACTAAGCCTGTAGCCATGTTGGTATTTTGGTCTACATAATACCATGAATTTCCCAATTGTATCCAAGAATTTGTAGCATATACTCCATTGCTATATAGGAAATGCCAAGTACCATTTGCAGCTACCCATTGACCTACAGGATTATATATAGTTTGTGGAGCTGGTACATTTGTACCTTCACCTGGTCCACCACGTGGATACGAAGGGTCAACTGGATATACTGGATACACTGGTGTAGGAGTATAACCTGATGATTCAATATATATTGACTCTGATTGCTCCCAATTCCCCCAACCAGTCATATTGTTATATGGCCTTACTTCAAAATAGTACTCGTGATCGCCTCTCGCCATCTCACTTGAAAAATTATGACTTCTTGATGTCTGAGTTTTAGTATTAACTCTTCTACCATCTCTATAAAATCTTACCTCGTACTTATGGGCTCTACCATCAACTGACCATCTTGCAGTACGATTATTCCAATATAAATCATAAACTTGTGGGTACTCATCACCAATAATTGGAGAATAAGCAAAGTGGAATGCTGAAAGCAATACCCCCAATACTGAAGCTAATAATACAATTTTAACTATCCTTTTCATATAGAATCTCCTTTCCTTAAATCTTATTTATGATAAGGTTCATTGTTGTCAATCTTAAACACTCTGTATATTTGTTCAAGTAGTATAACTCTAAATAATTGATGTGGAAATGTCAATTTCGAAAAACTCAATCTCAAATTTGCTATAGATTTAACTTTATTACTTAATCCATAAGAGCCACCAATTATAAATATAAACTCAGAAATGCTATTTAATTTTATATCAGAAATCTTTTTATGCAGTTCTATAGTTGACAATTCTTTCCCATCTATATCGAGTGCAAATATAAATACATTATTGGAAAGTGAACTGATTTTAGATAAAATCTCTAAGCCTTCTTCTTCAATTACCTTATTAATATTTGCATCATTTTCAACTTTTGCTATTGATTCATTTATTTCAATTATATTTAAACTACAAAATTTAGAAAGTCTTTTAGTATATTCATCTATCGCTTCTTTCAAATACTTCTCTTTTATTTTTCCAATAGCAATTATAGTTATCTTCATTGTTTCTTTTTTACTCTACTACCTAATACTTTTACTACATTTGGAATCTTTTTATTTAACTCTTCTTCTATCTCTTTCTTTGTGGTTTCAAACTCATTATTGTCATCAAGCACATCGACTTCTTTAATGAGTACTTGTAACTTATATTCTTTTTTCAAATAATCAATTGCTTTATAACCTATAAGCAATGTGAATGTACCATTTGCAAGAGCCTGTGCAAGTGCGTCAGCTACGTAACTACTCATAGTTGGTATAATTGGTAATCTTGACAACACCCTTGCAATAAATGAACCTACACCACTTCCTTCAAGTCCATACGCGGCAAGTGATGCAGATATAGAGTTTATATATATCTTTATAAGCCTTGCTTTAGTAGGTCTAAATCCATATAAAAACAATATATCTTTTACCATTTTGAAATTGACAGAGGCGACTAACAATGCATCAAGTTGTTGAGATGGAACAAGTGCACTATACAATCCAGATTGAACGGCACTTGATACAATAATCTTATTGGATGTAGTCTTAATGCTCTTCTCCATCAAAACTTTTAATCTATTATATATTTCATCATTGTTATTATTATCTAATGCAACTTTGAGATTTTGAACTAATCTGGCGTCATACCAGTTTGCATACTCTTTATTCTGTCTTAAATTAACAATCCTCTTTGCAATTTCTCTACGTGTTTTAATATTGTGTCTATTGGCAAGTATAATATTTTTACCACTTATTGCAGTTTCAAAATATCTCATCCTGAAAATACTTAATATTGGTCTTATATAAAAGAAAACAAAAAGTATGGCAAAGATTATAATGCTTATTACACCTGCAGTTTGATTATAGTTTCTAATCTTATCACTTATATTAAGTAATAATGAAATAACAAACAATCCAAATGTTATAAGTATAAGATTTAAAATATAACTATAAGTCTTATTCTCTTCTTTTTTTAAATCTTCTACATCGTATGACTCTGTAATATCATTTGAGTATTTTTGTTCCATAAAAATACCTCTCAATAGTACACAATTAATTTATTAGCAATCAAGTATTAATTTATAATGTCTTATCCATGTACTCTTTTCCATCAAGGTTTTTCCACACAAACTTTCTATTTTCATACATTATATATGAATGGTCTGAACCGCCTTTTGGAATTGATACAGAGCCTGGATTCATATAATACTTGCCATCATAAATTTCTTCACAGGCAGGTACATGAGTATGTCCATGCATAAGTACATCTATTGATGTCATAGGTGGCAAATTACCAGTGTTGTAAAAATGACCATGTGTAATAAAAATATTTAATCCACTATCTGACAAAATCATGTGCTTCGCTTCTATAGAAAAATCGATCACAACTTCATCAACTTCCGAATCACAATTTCCACGAACACAAGTAATCATATCACTTTTACTATTTAATAAGGCAAATGCTTCTTTAGTGTCATACTCTTCTGGTATACCATTTCTTGGTCCATGATAAAGTAAATCACCAAGTAGAATAATTCTATCCGGCTTTTCAATAGCCACTCTATCCCATAATTTTTTTATGCAAGAAGTCGAACCATGTAAGTCAGATGCGATTAACATTCTCATAAATACTCCTACATCTTAATTAATTCATAATCTTTATTGCCGAGCCCTATCTTCTCTGCATGGGCAAGGCATGATTTCCATTCTGATTCTGGGTTTGAGTTTGTGAAATGGTCACCATGATCTGTAGCTCCTTCTTTACTCATCATATCCGTCAGTTGTGTATTGTCAAATGGTTTTTGTTTTAAACACATATCTACGCAAGCATAATCAAGTGCCAAGGGGTCAAATGAACAAAACATACCAATGTTTGGAAGTATAGGTGCATCATTTTCAGAATGACAGTCACAGTTTGGTGACACATCAACAATTAATGATATATGGAAATTTGGTCTTCCATCAATAACAGCTTTAGTGTACTCTGCCATCTTCTCATTTAAATCTTTAAGCGCCGCATCATTTTCAAAATAAATTGCATCGAAATTACAAGATCCGAGACATCTTCCGCAACCTACACAATTATTTCCATTTACAGTCATCTTCTTTTTTGTTTCATCAAATTGCAAACCATTATTTGCACATTCTTTAAGACATCTTTTACATCCACGACATAACTTTTCATTTATATTTGCTTTACCATTACTGTGTTGCTCACACTTTCCTGCACGGCTACCAGATCCCATGCCAATATTTTTAATCGTACCACCAAATCCAGTCATCTCATGACCTTTAAAATGTGTTAAAGAAATAAAAATATCCGCATCCATTATTGCCTGTCCAATCTTTGCTGTCTTTAAATGAGTTCCACCATTGACTGGTGCATCTACTTCATCAAGACCTTTTAATCCATCTGCAATAATTACAGGACAGCCAACTGTGTAAGGTGTAAATCCATTTTCCCATGCACACTCAAGATGTTCAAGTGCATTCTTTCTTGAACCCGGATACATAGTATTACAATCAGTTAAAAATGGTTTTCCACCCAAAGACTTTACTACATCTACGACAGCCCTTGCGTAATTTGGTCTAAGAAATGATAAATTTCCTTTTTCACCAAAATGCATCTTTATAGCTACAAATTTATCTTTCATGTCAATTTGTTCAATGCCAGCCTTTTTAATTAGCTTCTGCAATTTAATTGCCAAACCATCTCCAAATGCTACAGTCCTAAAATCTGTCCAATACACTTTTGATTTACTCATAGTCTCCTCCCTACTTATTGTACTTGGCCGCATATGTCATAATGCCAGATATTGTTTTGCCATCTTTAATATTTCCAGAATATATTTCCTTCTTTAAATCTTCTAAGCTCCACTCTTCAGTGACAAGTTCTTCATCTCTATCAAAATGTTGCTTTCCCTTTATAAGATTTGTAGCTACAAATATTCTTACTATTTCAGAACAAAAAGCAGCTGCAGTATATGTGTCACATAAAAATTCTATATTATCACTCTTATATCCTGACTCCTCTTCAAGTTCCCTAGTTGCGCATGTCAAAAACTCCTCATCGCCATCTAGTTTTCCTGCGGGAATTTCAAGTGTCCATCTATCTACAGCAAGGCGATATTGACGAACCATCACTATATTGCCATTTGGCAACACTGGGACAACTGCTGCAGCATCACATTTATTCATATAATCCCAATGAGTTACATTTCCATCAACTTCCACTGTATCATCATATATATTCATTATAGTCCCTTTATACTTCAAGTCACGACTAATCAACTTAATTTTTTTCTTAAACTCACCCATCAAAACACACCTATACTTTCTTCATATTTAGCTTATATATATATATT
>OMRR01000042.1 GCA_900313535.1 uncultured Eubacteriales bacterium | reverse complement strand
TTGTCAAAATCTTTCTTGTTTTTGTCTGATATTTTTTTTGATTCCAACAATTCACTTAAATCTTTTACTTTATTTTTTGCATAATCTATTACTTCTTGGTCTTTTGCTTTTTCCTCTATATAATTCCATACACATACCAACTCTATATTGGCATCTTTACTATCTACTACGTTCATTTTGTATCTCCTTTATTTTTTTATCGATTTCTTTAGTTATTCTTTTGCCATTGTATTTTTCTCTCATTGCTTTTAATTCTTCTAAACCACACATTCCATTGTGGAATCTTGTGTAATCTATTTCTATCTCATCTAAATCACTCATTAGTATTCTCCTCAATTTTAATTACTATATAACCATTCTTTCCTGCTCTCTTTATACCTGTTGGCATCCCATAATACCTTAATGTCTTTTCTTCAATATGATACTTTTTTGACAGATACTTTATTGTGCCTAGATCCAGGAACTTGTCGCCTTTATACAAGGCATAGTCATTCATTTGTAACTCCTTTAGGTCACTTAACTAGAATTGTGACCATCATAAAATGCTTAATTAAAAGGAATTAAATTATGAATCAAATTTATGTAATATTTATCTAGTATCGTATTACCTAATCTTCGGTGAAGTGTTTGCCATCTTCTCCGTGTGATATTGCATATAGAACTTTGTAATATAAACTCTGTGCAATATCTTTATCGTAAAACTCTTCTTGTCTTACCATTTCGTGTAAGTCTGCTAATAATAACGTTTTCTCTTGTTCATTTATCTCTAATATGTATTTCATTTCTTTCTCCTTAAAGTATTCTTGTGCAATTAAATATTGCTCTAGTTCCTCTTCACTCATCTTTTACTCCTCGGTATATTTCTTTATTGCTTTGTATTTTTCTAGATTAGGCTCTTCATAATAATCAATGGGTATTGTGTCAATAATATTAGCAGTACGATTAATGTACTTTTTGTTTCTAATTTTATTAACTTTTTCTAATACTTTCTTTTTCTGCTCTTCAGTAATCATTTATTTACCCTTTTATTCTTTTCACGATTTAATTTAAGCCATTTTTGTGTCTAATCTATATAATTCCCTTACTTTGTTTTGAGCATCATCTATTCTCTTAAAGCATCCTATATATTTGCCTTTAAATTGCACAATGTAATAAATATTTTCGTTTCTTCTTACAATAGATATGTTTTTTGCTTTTCTTTTTAAGTTGTTCATATTTTCTTTTTGTGTACAAACTCTCAAATTACTTTTTCTATTATCTATTGTGTTGTGATTTATGTGGTCTACCACCATATTTCTAGGGCATTTCATAATATACCTATGTAAAAACAAGTTTGATTTTGTCTTATTTTTTCTATTTGTAATCGTAGTAGCAATATAGCCATATTTTGTTTTCCACCATTTATGTTTTTTTAGTTTTGGCACATCATCTAAATCTACGATAGCCTTGCTTGTGACCTTCCCGTTTCTATCGTAAGTTTCCATTAAAGCATAATCTTCAAACATCTCATATACGTTTTTGTCATTTCTAAAATGTTCTTTTATTTTTTTGCTTTTTTTCATTTGATTATAATGTGGTCTGCAAAAACCTTTTGCGTAATGTTTATTTTCACATCCTTCAACTTTGCAAATATAATATTTTCTTCTTGGCATATTTCTCCTTAAATTAAATAATTTCGACCAACTAGTTTTATGAACTCTTGTTTTGTGTGATTTTTTAAATACCACTTTTCGCACTCTCTTTTTAGTATTAAGTCTTTATCTCGGTTAAGATGTACTCCTGTTCTTCCTGTATGATGTTCTTGGCATAAGTATGTTGTGAATCCGTTTTGGTCACTTATCTTTCGATTACTGCCAAAGTATATGTGGTGTAAATGTAGATTAAATGTAGTTCCACAAAAGTAACAACTTTTATCTTCTCTAAAACTATGAGTAGTATCTGATAACATCTTGTAAGTTCCTTTCTTGATAGTGCCACGATCCATTGTAGTACATCTCTCTCACCATCGCCTCACTTAAATCTACTTCAGTATCACCATCTTCAACTCTTTTGTTGTGCGTAATGTATAAAATAATGCAATGCCCTTTGTAGTTGTCTGCTATATCTTCATACATTTTGCGTTGCCACTCGGTGAAAGTTCCTCGCTCGTTCTTTATTTCACCTAGTAGTAAAATATGGTTTCTACCTCGGTACATAAAGTCGATATCTGATGGTTGACCCCTACCAAAATTGAGTCGGCTATAATCAATATTTAATTGC
>OMRR01000045.1 GCA_900313535.1 uncultured Eubacteriales bacterium | reverse complement strand
CTTGGTAAACCTATACTATTAGAATCAGATTATAGTAATGGTGAAAAAGTAACTATTAAATTTGATTGTAGCAATTATAAAGAAAGATTAGAAGGGCTTACAGTTGCAACACTTGTAAATGGGAAAATTAAACTACTTGATACGAACTTAGTTGATAATACTATAAGTGCAGAGGTAGAAGCAGGTTATGTGTTTGTAGTTGATGGTATAAGGTATATAGATAACATTTTCACATATAAGAAAGATAATTATAAATAGGGTAAAGAAGATGAAATTATTAGGATTTATAAAATCACATATAGCCTTGGTTGGTGCAAGTGTAGTTGTGGGCATAAGTACTATTACCATAGTTATTATTATGATTATGCAATCAAGTAATGAAGAGATAATAGGCATCCTTGAAGCAGGTGCAGACACTGTGCCAATAATAAAACAAGAAGATTTAGATGTTTTAGGTAGAACATATAGTATATTAAATGAAGAGTTTGAGCGAGAGATTAATGATTTAACTACTGGTGAAGCAAATAGGCATAATAAGATGGATCAAGTGCTTACTCATTATGGTGTTTATGGAAAAGAGAATACAGATCCATTTAAGAATGATGACTATGTAAATGGCATAAGAATATCATATGATAAGACAAATGCGAATATCCCTAATGGTGCATCAAATTTTAATGATATTATATCAGTAATGTCTGTATTATATGAGCAGAAGATGGATACTAAAACTATTGATGAGTTAAAAGAAACATTTACAAGACTATTTTGGTTATCACACACATATACTTATAATAGTGATGAACTATATCCATGTAGGCATGGATGTCTTGCAGAAAATAATTATAAATGCACAGCAGTATATAATGACTATAGGAATACAAGATATTTAAAATATGAATTATTCACAGTTCCATATCATGAAGAGTATGCAGATCTCGGATATGATGAGAGAGAAAACTTTAGAGTAGTAGTGCCAAAACATATGTGTACAGTACACGGACAAAATGGTGCAGGATGTATATGGGATGAAAGCAAAACTTGTTATCATGGGTCAGGTATGCATACATTTGCATCTTGCGAATTAAAGATAAATACAGAGCCAAGTGATGATGAAAGTGGTGGCGGAAGTAGCGATAGCAGTGAAAATGACAGTGAGGGAACATCTTATGGCGAAGTAGGGGAAGAAGTGATACCAGAAAATGTTGATGAGATGTATTTAGAAGCTGATCCAATACAAGGGCAAAAGATGAACCGGACTGATACATCATGTAGATATTATAAGATTATAAAACTCTGCAACACAAGAAAAAATCTATTGACACAAATTAAAAATGCCAAAAAGACATTAAAGAATGCAGAAAAAACAGAACAAAATCACTCTAATAGTTGTACATATGATGGAGATGGTGAATGTTCAACTTGTAAGCATAATGCTGAGGCAGTGGAGCGAGCAAGTGCAAAAGTTGCAGAATTAGAAGCACAGTTGGAAGAACATATAAATACTGTATGTGAAGCAGATGAAGTATCAAGAAAGTATTGGTGTGATGGATATAAATTATGTATGGGACATAAAGACCATTATAAATGTGATGGGAAACATAAAGTAATCCTATGTTCAGGGCATACAAATATAAATGTGGAAATAAAAGTAATGTACAATAAAGAATTGTTAGATGAAGCATTAAAAGTGTTTAATTAGAATAAAAAAATAGGTAAAAAGCTATGAAAAAATTTGTTAAAAACTTAATGAAATATGCTATAATAATGGTATTGATATTATCATTTAATAGCTATGCTTTGACTATCAACAATTACAATAGATTTTGCGAAGATGGAAAACTTATGAATGTAGAAATTAAGTTTAATGATGTGGTAGCAAAGTATAATAAATACAGCCATTTTGTATTAGGTGGAGATGAAGCCCCTACAGGAGACCCAAGTAACCCACTAAGCAATGAAGGTGATAGAGAGATGGCTCATAAGTCAGTACAGTCTGATACTACATTTAAGATATATGGTGAGCTTGATGAAGAAGAGATG
>OMRR01000135.1 GCA_900313535.1 uncultured Eubacteriales bacterium | reverse complement strand
TGGATGTAAATTTAATTGACTTAAAAGATCAACCATTTTATGAATTAGTTATGAGCAAAAATATTAACGAAGCAAAGTTAATTACTGGCAATATTAAGCACTTCCCAATCAAGCCATTTATAATGACTCCGTCAGAGTTCATAAATAAATATTTCTAGTATAATTTTGACATTTAAAAAGGGCGTAAAAAAATACTTTTCTACGCCCATATTTATTCCATTTTTTAATATTATAACATATTTAGAAAAAATTTGTAATACTTAAGGGTGTCCCTAAATTTCAAATAATATACCTCGTCCCCTAATTTAAAATAATGCACTTTATATTTACATGACTTAATAATTATTCTTTTGTGCTCTTATAGGTATTTGAGTTTTCTATGTCAAGAGTAACTTCCCAGGCATCTGTGGCAGTAGTAGTTGTATAAACCCAAAACTTTGCATATACAATGCCACTTCTATCTGCTTCAAATTTTATAGGTACTTCACAAGTTTTTGAAGTAGTATTATACACACTTGTTCTTGGCCAATCAAAATTACTTCCATCATGATATTTACCATATTTTGATAAATCATATTTTGTAAAGTCACATTTTACTAAATCATTTACATTGCCAGTAGAAATATTACTTTCATTGTTAAATGGGACATAAGCAAGTTTTATAATTACATATTTATTACCTGTAGCAGTAGTAGATAAATCCTTGAAAATAGGATTCCACTCAATAATTTCTCCTTCGGTAACTTGAAATAAAGGTATTCCTTGGTTTAATGTTATAGGATTAATTTTTTTTCCATCCTCATCCAACAAATCTTGAAACTGATAAATTGTATTAGCTGCATGCGTTCCTGATATAAGACCTAGGATAGGAATTTTTGTATCATTAGCCCCACCAGTATAAGTATTATCAGTCCAACTTGTAGTACTATCTACCACAAAACCAGTCAAACGAACATATCTAGGCCATGTCGTTAGTGATGCAGGTTGCACTGCCGCTGGTACATTGTGGTCAACTTCACAACCAGACCAAAAACCTGATTTGTTAGTAACTTTAGTAACCCATTCCGCTGTTCCTCTCCCATCTTTAGTAGAAGTTAATGCATAATTAGTCACATCCTTTATAGTTACTTCCCATTGATCACTATTTTTCCAATTACCAATATGTTCATAAGAATATGTTTTACCTTGTGAATTAGCTTCATATCTTATTTCAGGTATTGATGATGCAGCAAGTCGAGTACCTAAACCAATATTACTATAGCTCCAAGTAGTTTGCGTATTATTCTTTTTGTATGCCCACCGAAAACCGGGATTCCAAATGGGGTTCGAAGTAGATGTAAAGGTACTATAAAAACCCGGTGCATTAAGGTTCAAAAACTGACAACAATATGTAATATTACCCCTAGCATTTTCTAAATATGAGGGATCTTGATTTGTTTTTGCAATTTCTGATAGGGTCCAGCCTTCATAAGCATTATTTGCAACACCAGCCCAAGTCATTTTATCTAAATTTAAAGTTGCTGCTGAAGTTACATTTGTCACTAAGACTCTCTTATTCGTAGTATGAGTTGGAGAATAAGAAAAATTAAAATAACTATTCATAATCTTTGCAGCCGTATCATATGCGGCATAATCAGCTGTTTTATTATCATTTATCCTCCACCAATATAATGCAGCATTTCCTGTTGCATTTGGATATACTGTATAATCATTATTAATAACTTTATTAAGCATAGTATACCCAGATGTCCAGTTTTTGGTTAATATTGATTTAGTTGTAGTTTTAGCAACACTTATTCCTGCAAGATAAGATGCTATCGCTCCATCAATCTTACTGTCAATACTTGTATTATACTGGTCAATTTGATTTTGGAAATCGTTTTTAAGCGAATCAAATTCAGCCTTTGTGATAAAGGCTGAACCATCATTATCACTAACCACCGCTCCAAAACTCTCTATACTTAAAAGAAGCACTAATAATAGTGCCACCAATCTTTTTATCAATCTTATCCCTTTATTCATTTCAATTTCTTCGACCTACGGGCTCGCAATGCTCGCCCCTACGATTTCGGGTC
>OMRR01000097.1 GCA_900313535.1 uncultured Eubacteriales bacterium | reverse complement strand
TTTTGCTGCATCCGTTATTTTGATTATTCCTTTTTTAAACATATTTACTATAGTTTTTAAAGAGCCCTGCTTCATTCCTTGCTTCATTCCTTGTTGCATGCCTTCTGCTTTACCATTCTCATAAATTTCATTTTCATAAAACTCTGTTACTGTGTCTTGATCAAATAATATTCCCATAATATCTACGACCTCCTCTCTCCTATCTTCCAAATACTCAGTTAATATATTTTTCTTTATGCATTCATTTACTATCTTTTCGGCGGTTACCTTTTTGTAGCCATATTTTTTGACTAATTTATTTGTTATCTTACTAAACTCTATATATTCGCCTACTATATTATTTTTCTCTGATTCTGTGATAACTTTTATTTTTAAATCTATTGGCGACTTATTATTAAAATATTCTTTATTTAAACTTATTGTTTTATTATTTATCTTATCTTTGCCTACATAGATGACATATAATTCTGGTACTGGCAATTTTACTTTCTTACTTCCATATAAGTTGACTTTATTTTTAGTTAGATAGTTTTTATAGGTATGCGCAAGATATAAAAACATTCGGACTAATATATTTACTGACCATGTGCTTTGGGATTCAAGTAAAAATATTATTTTGTCTTTTATAATCATTCCCAAATCATTATAAATGTCATTAACTACTATCGCTTTTAAAGTAACTATTTTTATATCCTTTGTAGTTACACTTTTGTCTTCTGGATGTAATGCTTTATAAAGCTCTAATGTATACTTCTTGTCTCTAAATAAATCAGTAAATACTGAATCTTTTATATTCCTTCTTGATTTTAGTTTTATGTGGTTATTTATAGTATTATAATACCACACACACTATTTTTTTTCAACAAATTTATTTCGCGGATAAAATCAAAAATTAAAAAGGACACACACAAAGGTGTCCAAAATTTGAACGTTATCCCCATCCCCTAAATTTTAATGTGCTCTTTGCCTATAGTGGTCTCAATAATACATTTATTTTTTTGTTATTTTACATTTTTAAAATCAAATCATATATTTTAATATTTTTGTATTGCTTTTAATATAAGCAAAAAATGGAAATAGAAATTACAATTTCACATATTCAATTTCTCTAATAAAAGTCGTTTGTAAAATTTGCCTAACTATCCTTTGTTAGTAACATATATTTTTTTGTACTTGCCGGATAAATTTAGAGTCCCCCCACCATTATTATCTTTTTTAGTCCATTTGATATATACTGTTTTATTTCCAGAATCGAAACTATTTATACTTTCAAAATCGAGTTTCAAAGCGTGGTCAATACCACCAGTAAATTCAACAATTTCATTGAAATTTCCATTATCAATAGATATTTTTACTGGCTCTTCATTTGTATTATCTACATTAAATGGTTTAGTCCCGGCCTTCATAAGATAAGTTCCAGTTTCTTCAATCTTGATAGTCCACTCAACTATATCACCAGGTGTTACCGGAACCAGCGGAAAACCATTATACAAGTATAAATAACCATTCTCCAAGCTGGCATCATCATACTTACCAAATTTTGATATATATAATTGATCCCAATTAGTAATCCAGCTGTCCGCCCATCGATCACCAGGCCATACATGTGGCAAAGACACCATTTTACTCTGATCAAGATTCGTCACGGCTGTGAAATCCGTATCTTCTTGTTTTATCATTTGGGTATCAGACGACGCACTACATGGACCCCCATAGAGATAATTTTTAACTTTTGTAATGAAATTTTTTATTTTGATAGGTGTACCAGCACTAAGACTGGTGCCGTACTCATCTGAAGCGTTCATATTTCCAAATCCAAGATCTAAACCATCAGATACATTAAATCGATCATATGGTATTGGTTGCCATATTATTGCGTTTTTTTTCAATTGTGTCCCAAACGTCAGATTTTTTCCCCGATAAAAAAAACTTCCAGAAATCCAATCACCATTAGTATATTGTTGGTACAGTTCACCGAATTTGTCTCCTTGGTTGAGTACACTTACTTGTCTCCAGCAGGAGTTATTAGGCAAAAAGTTTCCTGATAGGTATAATGGTCTTATACCCGACGTCCCAGTGTTAACCGTTACACCATATCCTACCCAAGCTTCTTTGGCATCCATCGTATATCCGTCCCACTCAGCAATTAGTTTGGTTTTATCCAAGTCTTTAATTAGTAGTTTATGAATTGGTTCCCCCTCTAATAGTGAATCCCATCTTACAATTTTCTTATACCTATTAGTACTTGTGCCGTCAAGGAATCCTACATAATCATATTCAGTTCTAGATTCAACCGTGGGATTCCCATAGACATATTTAATCGCATTATCTCCAGATAGTACTAACGATTCAACACTGTTTTCTGAATTAAAAAGTATTTGTTTTTCTATTTTTTGTGCTACATTGACACCTGCAAGATAACTCGCTATCGCCCCATCTATCTTACTATCAATGCTTGTATTGTATTGGTCAATTTGGCTCTGGAAATTATTTTTAAGACTATCAAATTCCGCTTTTGTGATAAACGCACTCCCATCATTATCACTTACCACCGCTCCAAAACTCTCTATACTCATAAGCACAACTAAAAATAGTGCCAAAATTATCTTAACTATTCTTGTGCTTTTTTTCATAATCTATCATTTTTTACGACCTTAAGTTTACAGTTTGCATTCAACGCTATCATTTTAATCATTTATTAGGCTTATGCCTTGCTCAAGAAAACACTTGGAGCAGGCTCCCGTTTTCTGCAATGATGGCGAAGTTTGAGCCCTAGAACTTTAGCACCGTTCAAGTGCCGAAGGCATGCGTTTGCAAAGTTCTTGGCGAGAACGAGCCAGCGCTTGCATAGAAAACGTGGGTTCTGCGACATGTTTTCGAAGTAATGTATAAGCCTAATCAATGTATGATTAATCAATAGTGAAATCTTGCGATCCCCACTCCCAAGGACTACCTCCAAGAAAATTGAAAAGATAGGGGGTTGACATAGGGGGTATTTTTGGCTAAAATAAAGTATCAATTTATTATGGTCGTATTAGATAAATACAAGCTTTTGAAATACCAATATTTACTTATACAAGGGCTTTTCCTATTATTATTTTTATCCGGAGGTTAAAATATGGAAATTAATCGTTCAATATTAGAAACCATTAAATATGCTCTTACACAAACAAAAGTTGTACTGCTTACTGGTCCCAGGCAAGTTGGTAAGTCATATATAATGCAAAACTTTTTAAATGGATTTCAATATATAACTTTTGATACAGAAAATGACTTGCTTTTAGCGAAGCAAGATAAAAACTTATTCTTTACTGATAAAAACTATCCGCTGATAATAGACGAAGCTCAATATGTGCCAGAGATTTTTATTAAGATTAAAGAAATAGTTGATAAAAGTAGCACCAAAGGGCAAATAATTCTAACTGGCAGTCAAAGTTATGAACTAATGGACAACGCAACTGACTCACTTGCTGGTCGTATAAGCATTCTTGAACTTTTGCCATTATCAATGAGAGAAATATTTAACATTAACGACAATAATCCATTCATACCAAATGATATCTACATAAAAAATAAAAATACACATAAATATAAAGATTTATGGTTTTATATACATAGAGGTTTTTTCCCTGAATTATACGATGACAAAAATAGAAATACTGAATGGTTTTATAATGATTACATTAGAACATATTTAGAAAGAGACTTAACAAAGATTATTAATGTAAAAGATCAAATTACTTTTAGGAACTTTCTTATATCAATAGCCGTAAGAAGTGGGCAAATAATAATTTATGAAGATATTGCAAAAGATTTGCAAATATCAAGTGTAACTGTTAAAAATTGGGTTTCAATACTTGCTGCTACTGGACTTATACGAATAGTACACAGTTATCAAAATAATTATTTAAATAGAGTTATAAAAGCACCCAAAATTTATATGCTTGACACTGGTCTCATGTGTTATTTGTCTGGATGGAAAACTAAAGAAAGTGCTGAAAATGGTGCAAGCAATGGTGCTATTTTTGAAACATTTATATATAATGAAATAGCAAAAAGTTTTGTGAATGCAAGAAAAAATCTAAACGACATTTATTACTATAGAGATAAAGAAAAAAACGAAATTGATTTTATTATAGAAGATGATAATAACATCTATGCAATTGAAGTAAAAAAATCAGCCACAATCAACGAACATTGGGCTGATGAGTTTAAAATTTTAAATAAAATTAAAAACAAAAAGATTATTAAAAAAATTGTTATATGCCAAGTTGATAAAATCTATAACATATCAAATGACACCATTGCTATGCCGTTAAATTATATTTAATATAGTTTCAAAAAAGTAATGTTTAAAATAATATCATAAACTTACCTATTACATATCTATAAGATATATCATTATAAAAACTTATATCATTTCTAACTTTCATGCTCAATTACAACAGATTTTGCTGGTGATAAAACTCCACCACCATCAGTTGATGTCGCTGATGCCCACGACCATTTCATAAATACAATACCATCTTTTTCAGCTTTAAATGTACATTTCCCAGTACCATTAACAATTTTTAATCCTTTCCACCCACTCACATAAGTTGTACTTCCATATGTTGTAAAACTTGTAATAACATCTGTTTTATCATCAGCTAAATTCTTAGTTGAATCAAAACTTCCTATCTTTACCCATACAGCATAATCTGCAGTCTTATTCTTAAAATCAAATTCATAAGTCACTTTGTCACCTTGCTTCACTTCAACTATAGGAAGACCAGCACCCAATTTTACATGATTACTACCTTTATTAACTATAGTATTTTTGCTTTTATTGCCATCACTATCAAGCAATACTTCATCATAATTTAAGTCTAAATTTGGATCATATATTTTATTCCAATTTCCAACTTGATTTGCAAAACCAAAATAAGGTCTCTGTAATGTACCTTCTTCACTACGAGAATCAGTTGTATAAGATGTTGTATTATCTAATGTAACATCAGTTATAGTCGTATTTGCATTATCTAATATATGATATGAAGTCCCTGTGCCAGTCCAGTTTTGTTGATTCCATCTTGAGAAATAACTATGTCCATCAGTTGTTGTATCATTGCACCAATCAGTTATATCATCATTATTATTAAATTTATGTGTTAAACTCGCACTATTTAGTATAACTCCGCCATTAAAAGTATTTGCATCTGTATTTTGAATTTCACGTCTAAAGCTACATTGATTACCATAGTATCTTAATTGATTCCAACCCCACAAGTCGTCAACTTGTACATCCCCATAAAAACCTACCATCAGTAATTGATCAGTATCATCATTTGTTAGTATTATATTGCTCACTGGATATACACCCGCATAGATAGTAGTTATAGTAGTATATTCCATTTGTTGAAAATTATATGGTCCAAAACTTTGACCATTAAGCACCGAATATTGTTTAGTTTTATTATATCCACCAAATCTTGCATAGCCAGAATTATTTATATCATAAACTAATGTTTCGTAAAATGGTGTCCCCCCCCCATTACTGCTAGCAACAAAATTAAAAACACCTTGACGATCAGATCTACTATATCGAAGTAATGTACCATAAAGTTTAACATCCATCTTACCTTCAGTCCATGGAAATGAAGATGATTCTATTGAAGTAACACCATCACTTGGTGAACATATTGTTTTCACTTCTTCAGTTTTTGCTACTTGTATACCAGCAAGATAAGATGCAATCGCACCGTCTATCTTACTATCAATAGATGTATTATATTGGTCAATCTGAGCTTGGAAATTATTTTTAAGACTATCAAACTCCGCTTTTGTTATAAATGCACTTCCGTCGTTATCGCTCACAACTGCAGCAAAACTTTCTATACAAATAAGCACAACTAAAAACAAAGCTAATGCTCTTTTCAATATATTTGTGCTCTTTCTCATAAATTTATATCTACGACCTTCGGGCTCCTAAAGTTCGCCCCTACGAGGGCTCCCAAACTCCCCAGGGGTATTTTAAAAAAGATAGGGGGTAAACACCCCCTATGAAATTCAAAAAAATTCTATCTAATTCATAAAAATGTTTTTTTGCTAAAAATTTTACAAAAAAATAAAGCTCTTTTGAACCTTATCGAAGGGTGTCCCCAAATTTCAAATAATATACCCCGTCCCCAAATTTTTAAATAAATATTGCAAAAATTAAAAAGGCGGAGAAAACTCTCCGCCCTGATTGTTACTTAAAAATGTTTATCTCCGTCCCCTT
>OMRR01000099.1 GCA_900313535.1 uncultured Eubacteriales bacterium | reverse complement strand
TTCTCTATCTTTAATTTTTGTAACTGTGCCTCTACTGCTATATGTGTAATTTGTTTCATTTCCTCTCTTATCAGTTTCTTTTATTTTCCTTCCTGTCCTGTCATATTGAATGGTAGATATATAACCCTCTGCATCAATTTCAGATGTCTTTCTTCTCATTCCATCATAGGTGTATCTTGTTACACTACCATTAGCCTTAGTTTCTGTCTCAGGCAGTGGATTATTCCCACTATATGTCCAGCGTGTTATATTTCCTTTTTTATCCTTTTTACTAGTCATCCTACTCAAACTATCATAGGTCATCTCTTCGGTATTGCCATTTGGGTCAGTGATTTTAGTTAAATTGTTTCTTGCATCATAAGTATATGTAGTTGTATTTCCATTATAATCTGTTGTGCTTAAAATATTACCATTATCATCATATACCCAGCTTCTACTTATTGTAAAATCTCCATCAGTTCTTTCTTCCTTAATTAAATTGCCATTTGAATTGTATGTATAAGTCGCAGTTGTTCCATTTTCATCAGTAACAGTTTGTAATTGACCATTAAAATTAAACTCTTTGTTATAATTCATAGAACTTCCAAACAATTCACTTTTTGTTCTCTTTTTTGTATCAAGCAAATATTCGTGCTCTATTCCTTCATTATCAGTCATTACTGTTCTATCACTATAATAAGTTATTGTTGCTTCATTTCCATTTGCGTCTAATTGCTTTATTACCCTTCCACTACTATCATATGTATTTAAAACTTGCCTTATATTGTCAGAATCATACCAAGATGTCATCTTGTGGTCTGAATCATATTCATACCTTGTTACTCTATTCTCTGCATCTATCGCCTTTATTAGATTCTTGTTTGAGTCATATTCATAACTAACAGAATTCCCATCAGGAAGTGTAACTCTTGTTATTAAGTCATCAGAGTTATAAGTAAATGCAAATGTCATACCACTTGGGGTTAATATACTTGATACTCTATATTTGCTATCATAATTATATGTGTACTTAAGACCTCTACTATCTTCTATACTTCTAATTGATCCACTACTATTATAAATATATAACCTTCCATCTTTATATTTTATTTGCCAATAATCTGAACCACTTACAAAATTGTCAAATGTTTCTTCTGTCACGCTATCATCATCTTCTTCATCTTCTATATCTCCATCTGTTCCATCTATACTTACTATTGGTATTAAGACACTATCACCTTTTTGCCCTTTATAATATCCATTGCTTGATTTTTTATATACATCCCCACCACCAGTTGAATCAAAATGCATTGCAGTTCCATCACTGCTTACCATTAATCTATCATTTATGATACTATTAAATCCATATCCAAAATCAGACTTTAACCCTCGACTTATTGAATTATAGCTTCTACTTATCTTAAATGTTTCATCACCAAGTTCTGGAACACTTATATCAGTATGCTCCAAATAAAAATCCCCTGTTGACATATTTACAGGCTCTAATTCAAACTTAGTTAAAATTTCATCATTACCAAGCAACATTAAAAACTCTTTAATTAATTCTTTTACTTCAGAAAATAATTCAACAGACATTTCATCTATCGTTTGCGGATTTCTAATAAAAAGTATATCATCCTCATAACACATAAGCGAATTGAAATGATTTTCTCGTTGTATACTTGCTATCGTTACACCATAATGACCAGCTATTTTATCAAGAGTATCCCCAAGTTTCACCTTATACAATAAAAATGTACTATCTTCAATTATAGGCACCTCGCCACTACTTGTACCTGTATCAGTATTATACACTTGCCTTCCTTTATGTTCACTATAAAATAATGGTGGTATTGGTGGTCCTGCATAATCATCAGGTACATCTACTTCAACATACCTATGTTCCCACCTTTCACATCCACTTGCTTTTGCCTTTATATAATATATCTTATTTAATTCTATATCCCCTAACCTTATAGCATTACTTTGAACATTACTGTTTCTTGCTTTTATGTCCGTACATAGATTGTTGACTAATTTATAATTTGGATATGATATACTTGCATCAGGTGCATTTATAGTTTCCGTCCATACATCTGAATCTATGCCACTATCTCTTTTTTCATATACAGTAAATTCTACCTTATGTCTTGACATATGTGTACATGAATTCCCATCATGCTCACAACTTGGACCGTGATCCCCTGTCTGCATTAAGCCATATGCTACTACTCCTTCAAACGTTTGTCCGCCTTTACTTGATTTCTTTGTTGCTGCTCCTATATGAAACTCACTTTCTGATATGTTTTTTTCATATAAATCAGTATTTAAACTTGGACTTGTATAAGTCACTTGTATCCTTGGTGACAAATCCCCTGTCATAAATGTCTCATACTTATTATTTAACGATTCATTTGATAGGCTTAACACTAATCCTTTTACTTGGTCTCTTATGTAACTAAAATCAGTATTTCCTTCTTCATCAACAGTTGGTGTTGGGTTAGGATTTGTTATCCATTCTCTAAAAAATTGTGTTATATCAAATGTCATTTCTTCCCCTACTCCGCTTGAATAACTACCATTATTTATGTATGATATATTATTAGGTTTTGTGTTCCATGTTACACTGTCTTTATCCCATATCTCATTAACTTTTCCTACTCTAAACTCTACTTCCCCATTAGTAAAACAACCTACCGTATTAAGAGCAAGTTCTACTTGAAGACTATTTGTAATTCCTGGTCCTATAAATACCTCTGGGTCTACCCACACCATTTGCCTTATTACAGAACCTTCAAAATTGCCAAACTTCTTATATTCAAGGTTGTCATAATGCTCATTTACCCTATTACTCCTTACCGCATGCATCTCCATTCCCACATAACCGTCATCCTCTTCTATAGTGCTTGCTATCGGATCAATCCTTACTGGATACATAGCATTACTTAAAAACTCTGTATCTACTACATATGTGATAATACTATCTATTTCATTATATTTAATCTCTATTTTATCACTTATTTTGTTTTCACTATCTATCATCGCTGGAGCTGTCAAAGTGAATACAGCTCTTTCATCATTATTATATATTTTTATACTTTCATCCTCTCGTTTAGCACTTAATCCATTAAGCTCTAACCTATAGCTAAAAGAATTATTATCTGTTTTATCAAGTAAAATTATATCTTCCTTGACATCGCCACCAAGGATTGTATATTGGACATCAATATTATTGAAGACATTACTATATCTTATTGCATTGTC
>OMRR01000100.1 GCA_900313535.1 uncultured Eubacteriales bacterium | reverse complement strand
ATTAAATAGGTGGTGAGCCTCCATAACTTCAAGGCCTTTATTAACAAGAGTTGAGCTATCTATGGTTATTTTCTTTCCCATAGCCCAGTTTGGGTGTTTTAGTGCATCAGATAAGGTAACATTTTTAAGATCTTTTAAGCTTTTGCCATAAAATGGTCCGCCAGATGCAGTTATTAAAATCTTTTTTACTTTATCAACGCTTTCTCCAGAAAGACACTGCCAAATCGCAGAGTGCTCTGAGTCTATAGGTCTTAAATCAACTTTATTCTTTTTAACGAGCGGCATAATGATATCACCAGCGCAGACAAGAGATTCTTTATTAGCAAGACAAACTATCTTCTTTGCCTTTACAGCCTCAATAGTAGGACGAATTCCTATCATTCCTACAACTGAAATGATTATCATGCTTGCTTCTTTTAGACTTGCAAGTTTGATAAGGCCTGGCATTCCTGAATAAACTTTTACATTTATTCCTTTCTTTTTACAAAGTTTATTAAACTCTTCTGCTGCTTTTTCATCATAAATAGCTACATATTTACATTTAGTATTAGTGACCTGTTTATAAAGCAATTTAATATTGCTATTACAAGCGAGACCAACGATAGTTTTATCGCCGACCGATTTAATTACATCTATGCTTTGAGTACCTATAGAACCTGTCGATCCTAGGATTACGACCCTATCTTTTTTCATAATTAAATCTCGTTTCTAAGCATTATATTGAGGTGAGCAAGAGAAAGAGCAAGATTTTGCTGCTTGACCATGACACCTGGTTTCTTTTTAAGTATTACAGGGGCAAAGTTCCATATACCTTTAATTCCTGCATCTATAAGAGTTTCATATACTTCTACTGCATTTTCTCTTGGTACAGTGATGATACCAATCTTAACCTTATTGTCTTTTATAAATTGTTTAAGTCGATTCATAGAAAAAATTTTTTTATTATCTATTTTGTCTATATCACTATCAAAGGCTGCAAGAACATCAACACCAAACTTACTAAATCTACTATAGCCAAGGAGAGCTCTTCCTAGCTTTCCTGCACCAACAATTATAGCTTTACTAGCTTTATCAACTTGTAAGAAATTGTCAAAGTCTTTAATCAGAGAACTAGTTTTATAACCCACTCTTGGTTTTCCTTTACCACTTATTACAGAGAGTTCTTTTCTTACAAGAACCTCACCAAGTCCCATGTCTTTGGCGATTGTAGTTGCAGAAACGTTTTGAACACCTTTAGATTCAAGATTAAGTAAATAATCAAGATATAGAGGCAGACGATTCATCATGGCAAAGGAAATGACATATTTTGACATAAATCCTCCTAAAACATAAAAATAGGGAAATACTAAAGTATTTGCCTTATACTATTATATATTATATTTAAACTTTTGTAAAATATAATTTATAAAAAGAAAAAGGCGAGATAAAACTCGCCTTTATAATTAAACTTATAGAAACTATTTATTCAATGCTAGCGACTTCGAGTCTTGTTAAAGCCTTTTGTAATGCATATTTAGCTCTCTTTAAATCAAGCTTATCATCATTATTTGCTATTCGCTTTTCAGCTCTCTCCTTAGATGCTTTTGCTCTCTCGACATCAATTTCCTCTTTTAATTCAGCAACCTCTACAAGAAGGACTACTAAATCAGGAAGAATCTTAGATATACCAGACATAGCAGCTATATAGGTTGGCTTAGCAACATTTTCTTGATAAATAGCAAGCTTACCTGGTGCCATAACTTGAGTCATAGCAACGTGTCCAGGGAGAACACCAACATAACCTTCAGTTGTGTTGTATTCTAGCATTGTGCATTCACCATCAAAGATAACTCTTTTTGGTGAAATGATTTGTAAACGCATTTTACTCATTATTTCATAGCCTCATATTTCTTAACAACACCATCAATAGTACCAACGTTCATAAAGCAACTTTCAGGTATGTGATCATATTTTCCTTCAAGTATTTGCTTGAATCCTTCAATAGTATCTTTTACAGGAACATAGATTCCTGGAAGACCTGAGAATTGTTCTGCAACGTGGAATGGTTGTGATAAGAATCTTTGTATACGACGAGCTCTAGCAACAGCGAGTTTTTGATCTTCTGAAAGCTCATCCATACCAAGCATTGCGATAATATCTTGAAGTTCGTTATATTGTTGTAAACACTCTTTAACTCGTTCTGCTACTTCATAGTGCTCTTCACCAACAACAAGTGGGTCAAGCATACGAGAAGTAGATGCAAGTGGATCAACTGCAGGATAGATACCTATCTCAGTAAGTGAACGAGTAAGAACAGTTGTAGCATCAAGGTGTGTGAATGTATTTGCAGGAGCTGGGTCAGTTAAGTCATCGGCAGGAACGTAAACTGCTTGAACTGATGTGATAGAACCCTTCTTTGTAGAAGTTATTCTCTCTTGTAAAGCACCCATTTCAGTTTGAAGTGTTGGTTGGTAACCAACGGCTGATGGCATACGACCAAGAAGCGCTGACACCTCAGAACCTGCTTGAGTAAATCTAAATATATTATCTATAAATAAAAGTACATCTTTTCCTGCTTCATCTCTAAAATACTCTGCCATAGTAAGTCCTGAAAGACCTACTCTCATACGAGCCCCAGGTGGTTCATTCATTTGACCAAACACCATAGTAGTCTTATCCATAACCCCTGATTCTTTCATCTCGTAGTAAAGGTCATTACCTTCACGAGTTCTCTCTCCAACACCAGTGAATACAGAATATCCACCATGCTCTGCTGCTATATTTCTTATAAGCTCTTGTATAAGCACAGTCTTTCCAACTCCGGCACCACCAAAGAGTCCTATCTTTCCACCTCTTTGATATGGGCAAAGCAAATCTATAACCTTAATTCCAGTCTCAAGTATTTCCTTATCTGTTGACTGTTCAGAAAAAGCTGGAGCTTCTCTATGTATAGGATAAAACTTAGTTGACTTACAAGGACCTGCTTCATCAATTGTCTCACCTAAGACATTGAATATTCTTCCCAAAGTTTCTTCACCAACTGGAACTTCGATTGATTTATTCTCACTTGTAACCTCAAGTCCTCTTGATAAACCATCAGTAGGTCCCATGGCTATACACTTAACCATTCCATCGCCTAAGTCTTGTGCAACTTCAAGAGTGAGAACATTATCTCCATTTTTTACTTTACATGCAGCATTGATATCTGGTACACCATTTTCAAAGTGTACATCTACAACTGCACTTATGATTTGAACTATTTTTCCCTTTAATTCCATTTTGTCTCCTTTATTTCGGGCTCGCAATGCTCGCCCCTACGATGGCGGATACTATCCACCTCTACGGGTTTTGCTCGCCCCTACGACTATATTGCATTAGCTCCTGCTACTATTTCTGTTAACTCTTGAGTAATTGCTCCTTGTCTTGCTCTATTGTACATGACACCAAGTTTCTCACTCAATTCTTCTGCATTCTTCGTCGCACTATCCATCGCTGTCATTCTCGCACCATTTTCAGATGCTACTGATGCTGTAAGTGCGCCATAGAGAAGTGTTGACACATAGAGTGGAATTACTTGATTAAGCATTTCTTCGTCTTCCATCTCATAATTCATAGGCATCAAGGCATCATCTTCATATTTAGACTTTGCAACATGAAATGTTCTATGCTTTATTAATTCTGTCTCTTTATCTGTATTCTTCTCTACATTTTCAAATGGCAAAAGTTTAAGCACTCTTGGTATATGAACTATAGTATTCTTAAAATATGTATATACAAGATATATTTCATTTATCTTTCCATTTACAAAATCATCAAGTATATCCTGTGCAATCTCTACATATGTCGCATAGTGCACATCTTCCATATTTTCAGAATAGTCTCTCTCTATAGTAAAACCTCTTCTGCTAAGTTCGTCTCTTACTTTAGAACCTATCGCATATACTAAGGTATCACTTGGGCTAAATTTTATATCTGCATCCTCGCCTACAAGTTTTTTTACTATATTAGAGTTATATCCACCTGCGAGTCCCTTATTTGATGAAAAAACTACTATTGCTCTTTTAGCGCCTTTCTTACCAGTCAGATACTTGTGCTTTAATGAATGCGAATGCTTTATGACACTTGTAATCTTTTCATACATAGCATCAAAATATGGCACTGCTTCAGTAGCTACCTGTTTTGTTTTCTGTAACTTTACAGTAGCCACGAGTTTCATAGCCTTAGTAATTTTTCCAGTTGACTCAACAGTTTTCTTTCTTTGTTTTATTTGCTTCATTGAAGCCATAATATTTTATACCCCGTATCCTTTTGACTTCTTATATCCTTCAATTGCCTTCTTAAGCATTTCTTCAATTTCAGGAGTTAATTCTTTTTTCTCTCTTATGCTGCTAAATAAAGTTGGTGCATTACCATCTATATATGCAAATAATTCTGATTCAAAATCAAGTATCTTCTCTACAGGCACATCAAGCAAATACTTTTTCTCTGCTGCATATATTATAGTAATTTGCTTTTCTACTGGAAGAGGTCTATATTGAGGTTGTTTTAAAATCTCACGAACTCTCTCACCTTGTGCAAGTTGCTCTTTAGTAGACTTATCAAGATCAGAACCAAATTGAGCAAATGATGCAAGCTCTCTAAACTGAGCAAGCTCAACTCTTATAGGTGCAGCGATTTTTTTCATTGCCTTAATCTGTGCTGAACCACCTACACGGCTTACTGAAAGACCTGCATTTATAGCTGGTCTAAATCCTGCATTGAACATATCTGTCTCTAAGTATATCTGTCCATCAGTTATAGATATTACGTTTGTAGGTATGTATGCTGATACATCACCTGCCTGTGTCTCTATTATAGGAAGAGCTGTAAGTGAACCTCCTCCAAGCTTTTCATTAAGTTTAGATGCTCTCTCCAAGAGTCTACTATGTAAATAGAATACATCTCCTGGATATGCTTCTCTTCCTGGTGGTCT
>OMRR01000110.1 GCA_900313535.1 uncultured Eubacteriales bacterium | reverse complement strand
TACAGGCAGGAATGAAGACAAAATTAGTAAAGTAATAAAAGAAATAGAATTGGCCGATTCCCCAAATCGAATATATGGTATAGTTTTAGATAATTCTGATATATCAACGATACCTGATAAAATTCGTGAAGTTATAAATCTATTAGGTAATCGGAAATTAGACATACTTGTTAATAATGCAGGTGTTAATGGTGGAGATTTTGAAAACTGTACTGAGTCAGAGTTTGATAAAGTTATTGAAACTAATTTAAAAGGTGCCATCTTTTTAACTCAGAGAGTTTCTGAATATATGGTTGATAATGGTATTAAGGGTAACATCTTAAATATAGCATCATCATCAAGTGTCCGTCCAGTGACCACTGCATATGCCTTATCAAAATGGGGTATCAGAGGTTGGACACTTGGACTTGCTAAAATATTAATCAAAAAAGGAATTGTTGTAAATGGAATTGCGCCAGGACCAACTGCGACTCCAATGTTATTAAATGATAAAGTTAAAGATATAAGTTTGCCTAACAATCCGTCTAAAAGGTTTGCAATGCCGGAAGAAATAGCTAATTTGGCTGTTTTTTTGACAAGTAATGCAGGTAGGATGATAGTTGGGGATATCATTTTTATGACTGGCGGTGCTGGCACTATTACAATTGATGATGTAAAATATTAATAAAATATAAACTATAAAGTATGAAATTCTATTATACAGATGAGAGAAATGAGCAGATGCTTATATTCCTTCTTAAAGAGTACAATATAAAGACTGTAGTTGCATCACCTGGGGCTACTAATCGTTCAGTAGTTGCCAGTATGCAACAAGATCCCTTTTTTAAAATGTATTCTTGTGTTGATGAGAGATCTGCTGCATACATGGCCGTGGGCTTAAGTGAGATTTCTGGAGAACCAATAGTATTATCATGTACTGGTGCTACCAGTTCAAGAAATTACATGCCAGCTCTAACCGAGGCTTATTATAGGAAATTGCCGATTATTGCGGTAACATCTTCCCAGGATATTATGAATATTGGCCATTTGATAGCCCAAGTTACCGACAGAACTCAGTTGCCAAATGATTTAGCTATAACAAGTGTACAAATACAAAATATACGTTCGGCAAAGGATGAATGGGATTGTAATCTAAAGTTAAACATGGCATTGCAATCCTTTCGACCTGTAGCCGGGCCTATTCATATTAATTTATGCACAGGCATTGGTAAAGGAAATGTTGTCAGAGTTTTGCCTGGAACAAAAGTCATAAAGAAATATTTACTTGGCGATGATTTGCCTGAAATTTCAAATGAAACCCGAGTTGCAATTTTTATCGGATCTCATACACCATTTGGAGACTCAGAAATAGAAGCGATTAATAATTTCTGTTCTGTATATAATGCAGTCGTTTTTTGTGATCATTCAAGTTCTTATAGAAGTAAATATAGAGTGCAATTCGCCTTGTTAGGAGCTCAAGATAAATCATCTAAATCACTGAGTGCTGTAGATCTATTGATACATATAGGCGAAGTGTCAGGCGATTATGACACATTGCTTAAAATAGTAGCGAAAAAAGTCTGGAGGGTTAATGCAGATGGTGCTTTCCATGACACGTTTAGGAGGCTTGATAAAGTATTTAGCATGGAAGAGATAGCTTTTTTTAATCAATATACAAAAGGAAAGAGGAAAAAGGATGATAGTTATTTAAATGAATGCAAATTAGCATATAAATCAATATATAATAGAATTCAAGATATACCTTTTTCAAATATTTATATAGCTAAGAAAATAGCACCAATTCTTCCCAAGAACAGCGTTTTGTATTTAGGAATATTAAATTCTCTTCGAAGTTGGAATTTCTTTGAGGTGGATGACTCTATACATACTGTAAGTAATGTCGGAGGGTTTGGTATAGATGGGATAGTCTCTTCACTTA
Source organism: uncultured Eubacteriales bacterium (assembly GCA_900313535.1). Lineage (GTDB taxonomy): Bacteria > Bacillota > Clostridia > Lachnospirales > Lachnospiraceae > UBA3633. The sequence goes on along the minus strand of OMRR01000110.1, from coordinate 272 downwards.
TAGGGTCTTCATTCTATGATTCACAAAGATTATGTTTCGGTGTCGTTGGTGATTTGTCTTTTTTTTACGACATGAATTCTATAGGTAATAGGCATATAGGCAAAAACATTCGATTGTTGATTGTTAATAATGGACATGGCCAGGAATTCGAGATGTATAATCATGGTGCAGCTTTTATGGGTTCTGAAGTTAACGAATTTGTCGCAGCTGCTGGCCATTATGGTGTCAAGTCAAAAGATCTTGTAAGGCATTATGCAGAAGACTTGGGATTT
>OMRR01000101.1 GCA_900313535.1 uncultured Eubacteriales bacterium | reverse complement strand
TCCTTCTATAGCATCACCAGAACTCTTAGCAGTATTTATTCCTATTAATTCTCCTCTTGTATTGATTAATGCGCCACCAGAGTTGCCCGGATTTATAGCTGCATCAATTTGAATGAGTTTTGATGAATTACCTAACTCCTCTATTTCTCTATCCTTAGCACTTATTATACCAAATGTCACTGATTGACCAACTCCAAGTGGATTACCTATTGCTACAACTTGCTCTCCAACTCTTATGTTATCAGAATTTCCAATATTTGACACTTTGATATTATTGAGTATCTCTGGTTCTAGGTCTTTCTTTGCAACTGAAATTATAGCTAAGTCTTTTGCTGAATCAGTACCTTTTATAGCTGCATCAACTGTTTTTGAATCATTAAATGTTACAGATAAACCAGTAGATGACGAAACTACATGGTTGTTAGTTAATATAATAATTTGATCATTAGTCATTCCAACTATAACTCCACTTCCTGATGCAGGTGCTTCATACTCTCTCTGAACGCTTCTACCCCAGATAGTATATCCATTCTCAATAAATTTTTGCATATTAGTAATAGATACAACTGTTGGCATAACATCATTAATCAAATCTGGCAAATCATCATAATAATTTGCACTATATGTATAATTTCTTTGTCTCACTGGGACCGACTGTGTTGCTTTATTAACTACAGTTTCTGGTTTACTTGTAAACTCTTCTATTCCACTCACTATAGTATTGTTACTTACAACTCCTGTCTTTGTAGCAACTACATTAACTCCTACCATAACGAGACCAGCAATTAATCCAAACGCTATGGCAGATATAATTACTGTTAATACTTTTTTCATTTCAAATCGCTCCTTTACTTATAATATCTTTATTTATAACATCTTTATTCTAAATCTTTATTGTGAAAAAAATGTGTCCAATATATCAAAAAAATATGAAATAAATGCAAGGAAATTTGTCAGATATTGGCTATTAATGTGGTGTGATTATAGGGACGACAGGTCCATCATTTGGCAATCCACTAGGCACATCACCAGTTGGAGGACCAGATACCACCACTCCACCATTATTACCATTAGCACTTGTTCCTGGTGCCATATTTACAGGTGCATTTGTATTTGCCGCAGGTGCGCTTGGATTACCTGGTACAGATGCATTTGACGGATTAATATTTCCACCAGATGGTACTCCCGGAGCATCATATTGTCTATACTGATTTTCTTGAATTATAGTAGTTTCATTTACATTATTTGATATAGGCACTGATCCTGCCCCATTTACACTTGTTTCTGTATTATTTTGTCCATTACTATTAGAAATAGGCAAATTGCTTCTATCATCATTTTCTGGTTCTTCAGCATATTCGCCTTGATTAGATATTGGTAAATTTTTATTGTCTTCTTCACTCTTTTTTGCATTAGATGCAGTCGCTCTAGTTTTGCCGCTAGTATTTGCTTTTGCCTTGCTACTTTCAGCAGTTTCATTTCGTGAAGCTTCTTCTTCGCTTTGCTTTATACTCTCATTGATTAAATTCTCTTCCGTATACTTAGCCCTTAATTCTGTAATTCTATTACTATATCGTTTTACAGAAGCTGAAGGAGTATAGTCATCTACATTAAACAATATCTTGTGTAATTTAATAACTGCTTTTTCAAGATTCAAAGGCACTACACAATCCCCGCTACCACCCATCGGCATAGTGATAACATTATTTACATCTGGACATCCAGCTGACTCTGTAATATTAATAGTTCTCACGATTGAAATTAATGATAATATTTCATCCATATCAAAAGCATATGCAATTTGTGGAAGCACTGCTTCTATTATTAATCTAATCCTTGGCACATCTAAATGCTTAGCCTTTTCTAAGCAAAGAGCTATAACTCGTTTTTGTCTTTCCACTCTTTGGAAATCACTATCCATAAGTCTAAGTCTTCCATATGCAACCGCCTGCACACCATCTAAATGTTGCATGCCAGAAGATTTTATATAATGAGCAGCCGGATTTTTAGCATCTATACCAGTAGCTATACAAGTTTCATGAATGAATGCATTCATATACTTATACTCAGATTTTGTTATCTCTAAATCTATACCGCCAAGCAACTCTATGCCATCAGCAACTGCCTTCCAATTGAATGCAAAGTAACTGTCAATATTAAGATCAAGATTCTTATTGAGTGCTCTTACAGCTTGTTCCGGTCCACCCTTTCTATATGCAGCATTTAACTTATCATATGTATTGTTTTCTGTAATGCTTAGATATAAATCTCTATAAACTGATATTAACTGCACATCCCCAGTCTCTCGGTTTAAATTAATTATCATATTAACATCTGCATTATTGCCCTTATCTACACTACCAGTTCTTGAATCAACTCCAAATACAGCCACTGTCTTATAGCCCTTCATTATCTTAATTGTATTCTCAGGTATTTCAGTATTTATAACTTTCTTAGGATCAAAAGGAACATCCTGAGTCATGTCAGTTATTCTATATATTGATCCAATCATAAATATAGCAACTAAAGTAAATATCTCTATAATAAACATTGCAGCAATGGTTTTAATTCCTACTCTCTTCTTTTTTATACTTCCATCGCTATTTTTATTTTCCCTACTCTTTTTGTCACTTTCCAAATTAAACTTCGTTAACTTGTCATTATAATTCTTATGATCCGAAATGTAATCTTCATCATAGTCATCTTTGATATTGACTTTCTTTAATCTTTCACTTATATCAAATTTAACTTCATCTTTTTTTTCAGCGACACTCAAAAAGCTCTTTGGATTCTTTCCAAGCGAAGATATTGCTGATTCATTCTCAACATTAATGTTTTGGCTTATATTCTTTTTATCTTCGGTAAATCTACCTCTATTTCCCAATAATGACATAAATCACCTAATATGCATTTTTATTTACAAATCCTGTAAATATAGTCATAACTAATATTCTTATATCTAAAGCTAAAGTCCAGTTTTCTATATACCATATATCGTATTGTATTCTTTTCTCTATATCTGTATTTCCTCTAAGACCATTAATTTGAGCCCATCCAGTCATCCCTGGTCTTACCTGATGCTTAATCATATACCTTGGTATAGTTTCTTTAAATTCATCAACGAATTGTTGTCTCTCTGGTCTTGGCCCTACGAGTGACATATCACCAACAAGTACATTAAAGAACTGTGGTAACTCGTCAAAACTAATTTTACGTATAAATGCTCCAACCTTTGTAACTCTCGGATCACCTTTAACAGTCCAACCCTTCTTTTCTTCCTCATCAGTTTGTTCAACCATAGATCTAAACTTATACATGGTAAAAGGTTTGTTATGAAGTCCAACTCTCTCTTGTTTAAATATTATAGGTCCTTTAGATGTCAACTTTATAATTATAGATAATACTATAAATACAATAGAAAATAACAAAATACCAAAAATTGACCCAAAAATGTCTATTGTTCTTTTAATAAACCTATTAAATAAGTTTTGAAGTGGCACAGCCCTTATATTTACTACAGGCATTCCATCAAAATCTTCAGTAAGTGGTTTAGTTGGTATAATAGTACCATAGTCAGGAATAAACTTTGTATGAAGTCCAGTCTTTTCACATACAGCCACCACATCTCTAAGTTTTGCATACTCGCCAAGTGGTAATGTAATTACAATCTCATCAAAATCATTATTTTCTATAAGATATTTTAAATCAGATAATTTACCTATAACTTTTATATTTCTATAATCACTATCAATCTTATGATTATCATCAACTATTCCAAATACATGATATCCCCAACCAGGATTCTTGTTTACTTTGTCAATAAACTTAAATGCAGCATCACTATATCCAACAAGCAATATATGTTTTTGATTAAAACCTCTTTTCCTAAATAACTTAAGTATATATCTTACAAGGTTTCTTGCAAAAGTTTCTATAGTGAGGTTTAAAACTCCAAAAGTAAAAATCATTACTCTTGAAAAGTTATAAAAGTAAGGGTTTTTACTTCCTAAAAATAATATAGTGTTAATAATCAAAAGTCCAAGTACATTTGATTCAAGGATTCTTGTGAATTCAGTAAAACTTCCGAATGTTCTATTTACTCTATATAAACCAAATATTGCATATAAAACTAAAAACAATGGAATAATGATTATAAGTGCAGCAAAATAAATATTTGCAGGCAAGACACCTACACCAATATCATCACTCCAGTAGATGACAAATAACCACGACAACATATAAGACAATACTATAATAACTATATCAAGTGGAAAGAAAATCCTATTTAATTGTTCATTTTGACTTTTCACTACTTACTATGCCTTTTCAAAAAATTAATGACATATTTAAAAGCATTAATTATTAACTCTATCTCTATCTTTACAAATTCAAAAGGGTTTATATTTTTGAAATCATTTGCTTTAATTCTACCTAAGGTTTTAAATCCATCAAAGACTCCAAAGAAGTAATCAAGACCAAAGCCCTTCATAGAGAAAAATACTTGTTTTATAACCATACCAACAAACAATGGAAATATATTTATCAATATTTGCACAAATGGCATATTTTTATAAATTAAATATATATTATTCCTTGCTGAAGTTCTAACCTTAAATTCATTATACTTTGATCCACTTGTCGCACTTCCCAAATGATAACATCTTGCTGTAAAGCAAGCACCGATGCTATATCCATATAATTTTGCTCTATATGAAATATCTATATCTTCAAGATATGCAAAAAAGTTTTCATCAAATAAACCGATCTTTTCAAGTATTGCATTTCTATAAATTGCTGCGCCTGCACATGCACTAAAGCAATACTCATTATAGTTTATAGAATCAACTTCTTCACCTACGTGTCCTTGCATTGACCATCCAAGTATAGAATAATTATCTCCATAGCTATCAATCAAATCTTTATCATGATAATTTATCATCATAGATGATACTGCAAAATAATTGTCTCTTGATCTAATGGTTGCTACTAACTCTTTTACAAAATCATCCTCTACATATGCATCATTATTCAACAAAATTGAATACTTGTATCCATTATCAATTGAATATCTAAGTCCCTTATTCACAGCGTATGCAAAACCTGTATTATCACTCAGCAATATACAGTGAAAATTATTATCACTATTACTAAGTTTACTTATATATTCAGAAGAACCATCTTCAGAACCATTATCCACTACAAGGACATCAAAGTCATCGTAACTTTGTTGTTGCAAATGATACAAACACTCCTTTAAGAGTATAAGTTTATTGTAATGTGGAATTATAACTAATGTTTTACTCATTATATACCTTTCATAATTTCTCTTATTTCATCGGGTATAGGAAACGGCTCTCCTATTTTTTCATACTTCAAATTTCTAAGAGCCATATTATTCTGTCTAAGTGTCAAGTTTCTATTGTAATATTCATCGCCTTCATTTAATTTTCGTTCCCATCTCTTTACAAAGTATGCAAACTCATTATTAAATCTCTTAACCTTCTCAGGTGTATCTTCTAATCCTCTACTCTTACTCTCATAATGAAAGAATGAACTATAAGGATTATATACTATCAAATACCCTACTTTTCTAATTCTTAAGCACAAATCTATATCATTAAAAGCAACTCTCAATCCTTCATCAAAGCCATTTACTTTATCAAATACAGACTTTTTTGTCATTAGGCAAGCTGCAGTAACTGCATTTAAATCTTGAACCATTTGTGCTCTATTCATATATGTATGATCAGAATCATTTATTCCTTTAAACAAATGATCAGCTATCCCGCCTATGCCTATCACAACTCCAGCATGTTGATATGATTTGTCTTTATATAATAATTTAGCCCCAACTGCACCTACATCATCACGCTTAAGATATGAAATCATTTCATGCAAACTATCATGATTTATCATTTCAATATCATTATTTAAGAATAACAGGTACTCGCCACTTGCAAACTTGCTTGCATAATTATTTATCTTAGAATAATTGAATATTCCTTCATACTTCACAACTCTAATCCTATCATTTGATTTTAAAGAATCATAGTAGTCAAAAGTCTCTTTCTCAGTAGAGTTATTTTCACAAATAATTATTTCTATATTCTTATAACAACCATCAAATAATGAATTTATCGCCAATCTCAAATCACTTATATGATCTTTATTGGGGATGATAACACTAATCAATGGCTCATCATTACATTTCTTATACACAGTGTGATAAATTCCAAAGTCAAATCCTTTTTCAACTCTCTCAACAGGTGGAAAATTAATTTTAGTATTCTTATAAAAATCTATTATTGCTTTTTCTCCATTAGTAAATGCATATATTTTGCTGTCTGTATTCTTAGC
>OMRR01000105.1 GCA_900313535.1 uncultured Eubacteriales bacterium | reverse complement strand
TAATCTTATTGTATGGTTCATCAATTAGTATTCCTTTCTTAATTGATTTTACTGCCTTAAGTTTGATTTCATATGTGTACTTCATAAAAATTTAGACCTCCAATTATTTTTATGTTATAATTATTTGGTCTAACTTTAGGGTTTAAGTACACCGTCCCCATTATTTCGCTATTTATACAATGTCCCTTCTATTGCAATAATAAACCCCGTCCCTTTTATTCTTACTTTTCTTATTATCTAACTGCGTCCTTCATCTCTTTAACAAACTCACCAATGTATTTTGGCGCATCTTTTCCATGTTTACCAAGGAACTCAACTATGGCAGAACCAACTATCACACCATCAGCCACCTTTGACATTTCTTTTGCTTGATTAGGATTTGAAATTCCAAAACCTATAGCACATGGCACACTTGTATTTTCTCTTATTATCTTTACTATAGAATTTAAGTCAGTAGTTATCTCACTTCTTTTCCCAGTAACACCAAGACTTGATACAACATAGATAAACCCTTCTGCCTCTTTTGCTATCATAGCAATTCTATTTTCAGAAGTAGGTGCTACAAATGAGATGAGGTCCACACCATACTTATGGCAAATGTCTATAAACTCATCTTTCTCTTCATAAGGAATGTCTGGCAAAATCAAACCATCAATTCCTATCTCCTTACAAATACTTATAAATTTTTCTGCATCGTATGAATATACAACATTTGCATAAGTCATAAACACCATAGGCACAGTAATGTCTTTTCTCAAAACTTTCACAAGTTCAAAAACTTTATCAGTTGTTATTCCATTTTTTAATGCTCTAACATTTGCACTTTGAATTACGGGACCTTCCGCAGTTGGATCAGAAAATGGAATACCGAGTTCAATAAGGTCTGCACCATTTTTAACTGCCTCTTTTACAGCACTAATAGTTGTATCAGTATCTGGGTCGCCACAAGTTATAAATGCAATAAATGCCTTTCCGTTTTCAAATGCTTTTTTAATGTTACTCATGTATGTCCTCCCCTCTATATCTTGCTATGGCAGCGCAGTCTTTGTCGCCACGACCAGAAATAGTTATAACAATTATTTTATCTTTATCCATTGTTGGTGCTATTTTCATAGCATAAGCTACAGCATGTGCAGACTCTATCGCAGGAATTATTCCTTCAGTCTTTGATGTATATTCAAATGCATTTACAGCCTCTTCATCAGTTATCGCTACATACTCCGCTCTTTTTATATCATGTAGATATGCATGTTCTGGTCCTATACCAGGATAATCAAGACCAGCTGATATAGAATAGACTGGAGCAATTTGTCCGAACTTATCTTGACAAAAATAAGATTTCATTCCATGGAAGATACCAAGTCGACCAGTATTAATAGTTGCTGCAGTTTCAAATGTATCAATTCCTCTTCCAGCAGCTTCGCAACCGATTAGTTTTACACTCTTATCTTCTATAAAATGATAAAAACTTCCAATCGCATTTGAACCACCACCGACACATGCAAGAACTGCATCAGGAAGTCTTCCTTCTTTTTCTTTCAACTGCTCTTTAATCTCTTTTGAAATGACTGCTTGAAAATCTCTCACTATAGTTGGAAATGGATGTGGTCCCATCACAGAACCAAGGCAATAGTGGGTATCACTAATTCTTGTAGTCCACTCCTTCATCGCTTCTGACACAGCATCTTTTAATGTTGCGGTACCTGTAGCAACTGGTATCACAGTTGCACCGAGAAGTTTCATCCTATATACATTTAGAGCTTGCCTTATAGTATCTTCTTTTCCCATAAATACTACACACTCAAGTCCCATAAGAGCTGCCGCAGTTGCAGTCGCTACACCATGTTGACCTGCACCAGTTTCAGCAATAAGTCTCTTCTTCCCCATCTTTTTAGCGAGAAGTGCCTGCCCCAAGACATTATTAATTTTATGTGCACCTGTGTGATTTAAATCTTCTCTCTTAAGATATATTTTTGCACCGCCAAGATCTTTAGTCATCTTCTCAGCAAAATATAATCTTGAAGGACGACCGGCATACTCATTAAAGAGTGTGTTAAGCTCTTTATTAAACTCAGCATCATTCTTATAATGATTATAAGCCTCTTCCAATTCAATAACAGCATTCATAAGTGTCTCTGGCATATACTGACCACCATGAATACCAAATCTTCCATTCTTATTTGTCATTTCTTACTCCTTTCTTTTACACTCGTATGGGCGAGCTTTGCGAGCCCTTATCTTACTTTACCAATAAACTTAAACATCTTATTTCTATCTTTGCTGCCATCCGTCTCAATTCCCGAACTCACATCCACTGCAAATGGATTTAGTGTTTCAATTGCTTCCGCCACATTATTTGCATCAAGTCCGCCTGCCAAAAAATAATCACGATTAATTCCTTTTATCAACTCCCAGTCAAATGTTATTCCAGTTCCTGCACCCGAATCAAGCAATACATAATCTGCAATACTTTCATTTGCTTCTAAAATATCATTTTTTGATAAAATTTTTAATGCTTTTATTGTTGGTGCTTTTGTCTTCTCTTTCAAATGTCGTATATACTCATCATCTTCATCGCCATGGAGCTGCACTAAATCAATAATTCCTTCGTTTACTATTTCTACTATCTTATTGATTTCTTCATTTACAAATACACCAACTGCCAATATATTTTTATCAAGATTCCCTTTTAAAACTTTCGCATCTATCGGTTTTATGTATCTTTTGCTCTTATCATAAAACACAAAGCCAATGTAATCTAATTTTAGTTCATTGCAAATGTCAATATCTTCTATTCTTTTTATCCCACAAAACTTAACTTTTACCACAACATTCCCTTCAACTCTATCAACTTTTCTTTTTTGTCCTCTGCCTTCATCATTGTCTCTCCAACCAGCACCGCATCTGCTCCCATATCGTATATTGCTTTCACATCTTCTGCAGTCTTTACTCCACTCTCTGATACAAATAATATATCTTTTGGCACAAGGTCACGAAGTTTCTTACTATTATTTGTATCTACAGAAAAATCTTTTAAGTTTCTATTATTGACACCGATAATT
>OMRR01000123.1 GCA_900313535.1 uncultured Eubacteriales bacterium | reverse complement strand
TATTGAAGCTAAAAGAGATGTTATAATTGCTGTAATTGATACCGGAGTTGACATTAGTCATGCTGAATTGATAGATAGTGTGTGGAAAAATACATTTGAAATTCCAAACAATGGAGTTGATGATGATGGAAATGGATATATAGATGATTTCAATGGATATAATTTCCATAATAAAAATCAATATGTATTTGTTGATCCCAATATAGATGTACATGGCACACATGCTGCAGGTATAATGGTGGCAAAACATAATAATGGTGGCATCAAAGGTATAGCATATGATGAACATGTGAAGATTATGCCACTTAAAGTTCTTGACTTAAATGAAAATGGTTATGTGTCATCTGTTGTTGAGGCAATTTACTATGCAAGAGATAATGGCGCTACAGTATGTAATATATCACTTGGATCATATTCTTATGAAGCAAAGATTGATGAAGCGATAAAGAGTTGTCCAGACATGGTATTCGTAGTATCTGCTGGCAATGGAGCAAATTTTAATGGTTATAGTTTGGATGAGAGAGATGTATATCCTGCGAAATTGAATTATCCAAATGTTATAACAGTGTCAAATGCATCTTTTGATGGAGAAAGATATATTTCTGCAAATTACGGATCTTATGTCGATGTGTTTGCACCTGGAACTTTCATTTTAAGTACTACACCAAATGATAATTTTGCATATCTTACAGGAACAAGTATGGCAGCACCATTTGTATCTGCTACTTGCGCTATGATTTATAGTAGATTTCCAAATGTTCCTGTACCATATTATAAAAGTATAATAATTAATGGGGCAACCCCCATAATGAAGCTTATGGGGTTAAGTAAAAGTCTTGGCATGCTAAATATTTATAATTCATTAGTAATCGCCAGCACTTTTTAGGAGGAAGATTATGAAAAACAAAATTAGTAAAATTATGTCTTTCACACTAATTATTATGTTGTCTTTTTGTTTACAAAGTTTTGCTGCTACACTTGATCCTACGATTCCATTATTTAATGCGAATCAATTAACTTTAACTTCTGATGGAAATGCTTCTTTTGTGCCACCTCAATATGGAAATAATTGGAAGAAATTTGAGGTTCAATTATTAAAGAGAGTTACAACTGTGACAGCAACTGGTAGTGTTGTATACACATATAAAACTCAAGGAAGCGTAAAAAATGTAGATATCACAGATACTAGTTATGATTTTACAATTTCATCAGTTGGTTATTATCAATTTCAAATCAGAGGTGTAAATCTTGATAATAACTATGGCGCTTGGGTTGCAATATATGATTCTGACTTTTGGAAATATGCAAAGGATAAATATCCTGGTGTTACAGTTACAGAAGATGATATAAGTGCTGGTGGAGGTTCAAGTTCAGGAACTGGTACTGGTAGCTGGAATGATTATTATTATGGACCTGGTGTTATAAATTATGGATACAATCCATACTATACCAATCAATATGGAATTATTGGACCGAACGGACAGTATATTTATAACGGCCAAAATTATCAATATAATCCAAATTATCAAAATGGAACTCAGTACATATATCCGAATACAGGTATTCAAGCTTATCCACAAGTTCCTGCACCATATGGAAATAATACTAATCAGTACAATCAATATGGAACTCAAAATGGATATAATGTCCAAAATGGTTACAACAATCAAAATAGCCAAACTAATCCAAATTATTACAATGGATCAACACAGAATAATTATAGCGGTTCAAATGTAAATAATTATGTACCAGGTAACAATACTACTTATGGATCACCTCAGATTTCTCAAGGCCTTGAGATAGGATGGCATATTGATAATGTAGGTAGATTTTATTATCAAGGTAACGGTGTTGTATTAAAAGGTACTTGGTATTTCATTGATGGAAGTTATTATAGATTTTCTGACAATGGTTATGTACTTGTTAATCAATGGTTTAACGATACTACTACAGGATATTGGTATTATCTTGGTGGCGATGGTAGAATGCTTATCGGTTGGCAATGCATAAATGGTACATGGTACTATTTTAAACCTGAAAATGGCAATGGTTATGGTACTATGTATAGAAATGCTACTTTGCAGATTACAGATGCTTCATGGGGCACAGGATTTTATGCTTTTGACTCAAATGGTGCTACAGTTATGAATGCATGGTATGGTGGGTATTATTACGGTAGAGATGGTAAGAGAACAAATTAAAAACTTAATTTTATCATTGTTTGGTGATGATAAAAAAAAAATAAATAAGTATTTATTTATAGCGATGATAGCATTATTTGCTATCATTGCTATTATTTTGGTAGACCTTACTAAAAAAGAGATTAATAATCTTAATGATATACAAGTTGAATATAATGCCAGTGATTTAAGTGTAGTCCCTTGTGATGATGATAGTATAAATGAATTTATAAAAGATTATTTTGAGGCAAGAACAAAATTAAATTATGCAAAGATATTTGCCGCTTTTGGCAGAGATTATTACAAAGAAGAAAGAGAAAATAAAGATGGAAGTTTCAAAAATATAATAGATAGTATCAGGTATGAGAGAATATTTGTAAAAAATTATCAAAACATAAATGTCTATTATAGCAAAGGATATAGAGATGATGAGATAGTGTGTATAGTCACATATGATATGGCACTTGGATTTACTGATGATTTAGCACCAATGATTATAGTGTTTTATTTAAAAAAGAACAATTCATCATACATTATTAAAGATAATTTGGATGTTGGCACAAGTAAATATTTAGTGGATGTTACCAATATCCAAAGTGTCAAAAACTTATACAATGAAATATATACAAGATTAAATAGATTATTGATTAGTAATGAAAGTTTAAAACTATCATATAATTCACTTAGACAATTTGAAATGAATATGAATTCGGACTTAGGGCCAATTAACAAGATTGAAATTATTAAAAATATTGGAGTGAAGGAAATTGACCCAATTGAAGATGCGGATATGATTTATGATGATATTGTTAAACTTAAAGAAGAAAGTAAAACCAAAGAATTAATTGATGAGTATATTGAAAGGGTTGTGGCGTCTTTAAGCGATGCTCAAAGGTTAGGATAATTATGAGGACATCTGATTTTGAGTATGATTTGCCAAAAGAATTAATTGCCCAAGACCCTATAAGTAAAAGAGATGAATCGAGATTATTGGTAGTAGATAAAAATACTGGTGAATTCTCACATCATATATTTAAAGATATTATAAGTTATTTAAATACTGGTGATGTTCTAGTATTAAATGAAACGAAGGTCATTCCAGCTCGTTTGATCGGTAATGTCATCGTTGAAGAAAATCTTATGGGTGAGCTATGCGAGCCCGCATCCGTAGGGGCAAGTAACATCGTAGAAGAGAGTTATATCGTAGGGGCGAGCAGTGCGAGCCCACTTGGAAAAGTCTGTGAAGTTTTTTTAGTAAAACGTCTCACTGACAAAACTTGGGAATGCCTAGTTCGCCCTGGAAAAAAACTAAAAGTTGGTGCCAAAGCAACTTTTGGTAATGGCAAATTGACATGTGAGATTAAAGATATAGTTGAAGATGGAAATAGAATTGTTGAGTTTCACTATGATGGAATTTTTGAAGAGATTTTAGATTCACTCGGTGAGATGCCACTTCCACCTTATATAACACACAAATTAGAAGATAAAAATAGGTATCAGACAGTATACGCAAAAAATGAAGGTTCAGTCGCTGCACCTACTGCAGGACTACATTTTACTAAAGAACTTTTGAAAGAAATTGAAGATAAAGGTGTAAATATTGCAAATGTCACGCTTCATGTTTCTCTTGGAACTTTTAGACCTGTGCATGTGGATGAAGTAGAAGAGCATCATATGCATACTGAAGAGTATCATATTCCTATAGATGCAGTAAACAAAATTAATGAAGCTAAACTTACTGGTCATAAAGTTATCTGTGTCGGTACTACAAGTGTAAGAAGTATAGAGTCGGCTGCATATTTTGATGAAGAGAAACAAACTTATTTATTAAAACCAACTGATGGAGAGACTAATATATTTATTTATCCTGGATATAAATATAAACTTGTAGATTCATTGATTACTAATTTTCATTTACCAGGATCAACTTTGATAATGCTTGTATCGGCACTATCTTCAAGAGAAATTGTATTAAACGCTTATAAAGAGGCAATAAAAGAAAAGTATAGATTTTACAGTTTTGGTGATGCGTGCTTCTTCCATTAATGTGAAAGTTATGAGATTAAATAAAAGATTAGTTGAACTCGGATTTTGTTCGAGGCGAAATGCAGACAAGTTAATAGAAGAAGGTAGGGTCAAAGTCAATGGCAGGGTGGCAATGCTTGGTGAACAAGTTGAAAATGATGACGATATAGAGATTGACGGTGAACTAATTGCTAAGGATGATGAAAAGATTTTGATAGCATATAATAAACCACGTGGTGTAGTGTGTACTGAAAGTGATATTGAAAAATCAGAGAAGATAAGTGATAAAATAAAAGACTTTGGAATTGGAAAGAGATTATTTACAATTGGTAGACTAGATAAAGATTCCACTGGACTTATACTTATTACAAATGATGGAGATTTAGCAAAAGAAATCACTAATACTCATAAAGATTATGAAAAAGAGTATGAAGTGCGAGTAAATAAACCTATCAATAAAGATTTTTTAGTAAGCATGGAAAAAGGTGTTTACTTATCTGAGATTAATAAGAAAACAAAACCATGTAAATTACATCGTTTTGGAAGAGAGGAATATAGATTTTCAATAACTATTACTCAAGGTTTGAATAGACAGGTACGTAGGATGTGCAAAGAACTCGGGTACCATGTAGTAGATTTGAAACGCACTCGCATAATGAACCTAAAACTTGGAAATCTAAAAACTGGAGAATTTAAAATTATTAAAAAGGAAGACTTGTTTTAATGGATTATTCAAATATAAAAAAGCATAGTAGCCATTCTAGAAGAAGACAAAAAAAATCAGTGTTGCAAATTGTTATACTAATTTTAGTTATTATTATTATTGCTTTAGTTTTTGTTATAAAAAACAATATGGCAATTATAGAAGGTGCTATTAATAATAATGTACAAAATACTATAAGTAGTGGTGACATAGATAACTTTGTTGATAACAAAAACATACCATCAAATATTAAATCTGCTAAACTGGTTAGTGATTATAGTGAAAGCACAGTAGTTTACTTTATGGACACAGTTAAGTTTGGTTCATATCCACAAAGTGATATTAGTGGTACAAACAAAGAAGAGATAGAGTGGATTGTTTTAGAAAGACAAGATAATAAAGCATTACTTTTTAGTAAATTCATTCTTGATTGCAAATGTTATAACAATGAATTTAAGGATGTAACTTGGGAAACTTGTGATTTGAGAAAATGGTTAAATAGTGATTTTTATAACAAAGCATTTAACGATAATGAAAAAAGTATTATTAAAACAACTAATGTTGTAAATAATGACAATGCAGAATATAAAACATCTGGTGGCAATGATACAAATGATAAGGTATTTTGTTTAAGTATAGATGAGATAAGAAAATATTTCGGAAATGGTTATAAAGAAACCGATGGATATAGAATGGGTGAAAATGTTGCTACAAAAGGTACAGATTATGCAAGAAATGTAGAAAACAACGGAAGCAAATTGTGGGCAATCAGTGAAGAAGAGTGGTATCAATGGAATAGTTGTTATTGGCTTCGTTCACCAGGATATTTCCAAAACTGTTCTTCATCAGTTAATGAAACTGGATATCTTGATATAAGTAATATTTTT
>OMRR01000107.1 GCA_900313535.1 uncultured Eubacteriales bacterium | reverse complement strand
GTTATGACTGACCCAACTCAAGCATCTACAACTAAGTATTGGGTAGCAGCTATGATGCAATCAAGCAAATATGGCAAGGAGTATTTCCAAAAATTACATGACAATGGTGTAATGCTTGAGAGCTCAACTAACTCAACACACAATAAAGTTGCTGATGGTTCCTATAAAGTTGGTATATGTCTTGATTATGTTTCTGCAGGCCTTATCAATCAAGGTTCACCACTTAAATTCCATTTCACAGACAATGATGTAATCACTATGACAAGCCCTATTGCTCTTGTTGTAAATAATCCAAATGGTGAGAATGGAAAGTTATTATATGACTTTATTCTTTCTAAAGAAGGTCAAGAAGTACTCGTATCTGTTGACCTTGTATCTGTAAGAAATGATGTTAAGATGGATGTTGATACAAGTAAAATTGCAGCAATCAATATGCCTGTAGATTTCAATGATTTAGCAGACAATACTTCAAATTACTTAAATGAGTTCAATGCAATTTGGGGTAAATAGAAATGGTTAATAAGTATACTATTAACAATTAGATTTAAAAAGACACGAAATCATTCGTGTCTTTTATTTAGGAGAAAAAAGTATGGCGAATGTAAGTTTTTCAAATTTGACAGCTAAGTATGGAAAGAATACCGTGTTTAGTGATTTGTCTTTAGAGGTAAAGAGTGGTGAGATAATGTGTCTCGTTGGACCGTCTGGCTGTGGCAAAACTACACTTGTAAGATGCTTACTTGGACTTACTAGACCAGAGACAGGTACAATTACTATCGGTGACAAGGTATTATTTGATGCTAAGAAAAAGATAAATGTGCCAGTTGAAAAAAGAAACATTGGTATAGTTTTCCAAGATTATGCAGTGTGGCCACATATGACTGTATTAGAGAACGTTTCATATCCATTAAAAAAGAGAAGAGTAAGTAAAGAATTAATCAAAGAGAGAGCTATGAAAGCACTTTCGCAAGTTCGTATGACTCAATATGCTAATCACTTGCCAAGTCAGTTGTCTGGAGGTCAACAACAAAGAGTTGCTATAGCAAGAGCACTTGTAGTTGATGCTGAAGTTGTAGTAATGGATGAGCCAATTACAAATCTTGATGCTAAACTTCGTGAGGAAATGTTGCTTGAGATTAGAATGATTCAAAAGAATCTTGGTGCCACTATCCTTTATATAACTCATGACCAACAGTCAGCACTTCAACTTTGTGATAGAATGGCAATAATGGAATCAGATGGAAGACTTTGCCAAGTTGGTACAGATGAGGAAATTATTACTGACCCTGTAAATAGATTTACATTTGAATTCATCGGTAACTCAAATGTTATACCATTAACTGTAGAAAATAATACTGTATATTTTGACTTGGGAGAAAAAATAAAAGCGGATGGCGTTGATACCAATGGCGCAAATGTAAATGGCAAGGATATGCTTGTAAGACTTAACGACGTTGTATTTGACAGAGAGTCAAAGATCACTGCTATAGTTACAAGTAGAGTTTTCCTTGGAAGTGAGTACAATTATTTCTTAGATCTTGGTGGCAAGGAAATAAGATTGCAACAAAGTATGCTTGATGCTAAAAGCTTTGGAGTGGTTGATGTAGGCGAAAAGATCGGAATTAAATTTATCAATCCTCATTTTTATGATAAGAAAGTTAATAAGGAGGCATAGTAGATGTTTGCAGTAGATAATAATGCGATGGCTGCTATAGATGGCAAGAAGAGATTTAGCATGGATAAATTGATGACAGTATTATGTTTCATATTGTTGTTTATAGTGGTTATCATTCCAATTTTTATGATTATATTCAATGCCTTCTTTGATTCAAAAGGTTTCAGTTTAAGTTTGATAACTGAACAGTTTGCTGATAAGAAGAATTTGGATGCGATGTGGAATACAGTTAAGATAGCTGTATTTGCTACAATTTTTGGAACTATAATGGGTGTATTTTATGCTTGGCTTCTTGGAAGATCAGATATACCTGCAAAGGGTGTAATGAGAGCACTATTCAATATACCTTATATGTTCCCACCATTCCTTGGTGCTATGGCTTGGGATTTGCTTTTAAATGAAAGAATGGGATACTTAAATAAGTTTTTAGTTGATACATTCCATTTGCAAAAAATGCCATTTAATATCAATACCATATGGGGAATCGTATTCGTTGAAGTGAGCTATTATTTCCCATTTGTATTTATGCAGGTTGTAGCAGCTTTAGAAAGAATGGACCCAACTCTTGAAGAATGTGCAAGAATTGCAGGAGCAAAGCAAAGTACAGTTATAAGAAAGATAACATTGCCACTTGTTAAGCCAGCAATTTCAGCAGGTGCACTTCTTATACTTATATCATCACTCGCGCACTTTGGTGTTCCATCGATTCTTGGATTTAGCCAAGGAATCTATACACTTCCAACTCGTATATATGCGGTTATACAAAATGCAAGTGGTAGTTTTGAAGGAATTAGACAGGGTGCCGCACTATCTATTATGCTTGTAATTGTAGTTGCTATTGCACTCCTTATACAAAATAGAATATTGTCAGCTGGTAATTATGACATTATAAAAGGAAAAAGTATGAGACCAACACTCATTAAACTTCGTGCAGCTAAATTACCATTATTACTATTATCTATATTTACATTATTTATAATAGTTATTGTGCCACTTGCTATGATTATACTTATATCATTCCTTAGAGCATATGGTTTGCCACTTGTACCAGAGAATTTTTCACTTATGCAATATAAGAATGTATTTGCCAAGAAGGAGACAATAGATGCAATTACAAATTCTCTTATATTATCAGTATCAGCAGGTATAATCTCAATGTTCCTTGGTACACTTGTTGCCTATGTTGTTCAAAAGATTAAACCAAAGGGAAGCGGAATTTTGGAGGTTACATCATTACTTCCATACTCTATACCAGGTACTGTATTGTCTATAGGTGTTATCCTTGCTTGGAGTGGTGCGATATTTAAGATAACTCTTTATGATACTTTATGGATCATATTGATTGCATATATAGCAAGATACTTGTCATTCTCAATGAAGACTTCATCTGCATCTCTTATGCAAGTTTCATCATCACTTGAAGAAGCATCTCGTGCTTGTGGAGCATCACACTCAGAGAGTCTTGCAGATATAACTTTACCGCTTATAAGACCAGCGATGGTATCAGGCTTCTTCCTTATATTCTTACCAGCTATGAGAGAAGTTACTACATCAATCTTACTCTATGGAGCTTATACAAGAACTTTAGGTGTTCAAATATATTCTCTTCGTGAGGAAGGCTATGTACCTCAGGCAGCTGCACTTGCAGTTATAGCTATAGGTTTGATAATGATACTTAATGTAGTTGTTACTCAACTTACTAAAGATAGGAAGGGGGTATAGTTATGGCTGATCATATAGTATTAAGAAATGTCACAAAGAAATTTACAACTAAAACAATGGGTGACATTGTAGCAGTAGACAATTTCAATATAAATGTGCATGAGGGAGAGTGTTTCTCGTTTTTAGGACCTTCAGGATGTGGTAAGTCTACCACACTTAGAATGATAGCAGGTTTTGAAGATCTTACAGAAGGCGAGATAGAACTTTGCGGTAGACTTGTATCAAGTAGCACAAAAAAACTTTATGTACCACCTGAGGATAGAGGGCTTGGTATGGTTTTCCAAGCATTTGCAGTGTGGCCACATATGAATGTATTTGAAAATGTTGCATTTCCACTTAGAATTAAAAAAGTAAATAATACAGATATTAATAAAAGAGTTGCAGAGGCACTTAAACATACAAGTCTTACAGGACTTGAGAAATCATTCCCTGGAGATTTGTCAGGTGGTCAGCAACAAAGAATAGCGCTTGCTCGTGCCATAGTTACAAGCCCTAAAGTTATGCTTCTTGATGAGCCACTTTCAAACCTCGATCCAAAGCTTCGTGAGAGTATGAGATTTGAAATCAAAGCGCTTCAAAAGAAATTTAACTTTACTATCATATTTGTTACTCATGACCAATCAGAGGCGATGGCAATATCTGATAGAATGATGGTTTGCGATATGGGTAAGATTATGCAGATAGATACACCTGAGAATCTTTACAATAAACCAGTAAATAGATTTGTTCACAATTTCCTTGGTCAGAGTACATTTATCAATGTTGTAATTAAAGACGGCAAAGTATATCCAAAGGGAAATACTGATCAGGCTATCAATATACCAATACCAGGAAATGTAGATAGTGAAATGGTTATAGCTACAAGACCAAATGAGATAGAATTATCAAAGAGTGATGGATATAAGACACATATTGAGAAGAGAACTTTCTTAACTGATAGAATAGAGTACTTAGTAAATGTAGGAGAACAATTAGTTAAGATTCAAACTCCACATAGAATTAAGTTTGATAGAAATGAAGAGTGCTATGTGAAGTTCGTATCACCTATGTGGTATCCTGTAGATAATGAGGCTGAGGCAGCCGAAAGAGCTAAGAGACAAATCATTTAAGATAGACAAATATAAGTCCTCTAAATATTTGGGAGCGGTCCTTAGGGGCCGCTCTTTTATTGTGTCAAAATTGTGTCTAAAATATGTCCACGAACCCTCTATGCAGACCCCCTATCTTTTTAACTTGTAAGGAAGTTAGTCCTTAACATATGCAAAAGGGCAGTCAGCAGATGAATTGCTTATAATTAAGCCTATAGTGAGCAACTTTAGGCGCTTGGTCCTCGCAATTAGAATTACTAATAATTTTATAGTTTTGCTAAAAGCAGGAGCAAAAAAGCTCAACGGACGAGCT
>OMRR01000108.1 GCA_900313535.1 uncultured Eubacteriales bacterium | reverse complement strand
TATTGATTGAAAGGAGTAAAATATGGCACATCATAAGGGTGGCGGTTCAACAAAGAACGGTAGAGACTCTAATCCAAAGATGCTTGGAGCTAAAAGAGCCGATGGTCAATTTGTTTTAGCAGGTAACATTTTATATAAACAAAATGGTACAAGAATACATCCAGGAAATAACGTAGGACTTGGTAATGACTATACATTATTTGCAAAAATTGATGGTATAGTTAAGTACGAAAGAATTGACAAAAATAAAAAGAAATTGTCAGTATATCCAAAGGATGCAAAATAAATATTAAGCGGCCAAGTGGTCGCTTATTTTTTTAGTATGTTTATTGATTATGCAAAAATTAAAGTAATATCTGGTAAGGGCGGAAATGGTCACATAAGTTTTCGTCGTGAACTTTATGTGCCTGCGGGCGGACCAGATGGTGGTGATGGTGGTAGAGGAGGAGATATAATTTTTGAAGTTGACAATGGTTTAAACAATTTATTACCATTCAAACATCAGTTTAAATATAAATCTACAGATGGTGAAGAGGGTGGAAAGAAAAGATGTCATGGCAAAGATGGAGAAGATTTAATAATCCATGTTCCAAATGGCACACTTATAAGAGATGCAGAGACTAATAAAATAATTTTTGATATGACTGGTAAGAATACTAGAGTTACATTGCTTAAAGGTGGCAAGGGTGGACTTGGCAATATGCATTTTGCTACGTCGGTAATGCAAGCACCAAGATATGCAAAACCAGGTGAGCCAGCAAAAGAATTAAACTTAATCTTAGAATTAAAAGTTTTAGCTGATGTAGGTCTTGTTGGGTTCCCAAATGTCGGCAAGAGTACTTTTATATCTAAAGTTACAAATGCAAGACCAGAGATTAAAAATTATCATTTTACAACTATTAATCCACATCTTGGAGTATGTGAAGTTGATGACACTGAGTTTGTGATTGCAGATATACCTGGTATCATAGAAGGTGCAGGAGAGGGAGTCGGACTTGGACTTAAGTTTTTAAAACATATAGAGAGAACTAAGATATTGCTTCATGTTATTGATATAGCAAGTGTAGAAGGTAGAGACCCACTTAATGATTTAGACATTATTATGAATGAACTTAATAAGTTTAATATTAATCTTACTAAGAAAAGACAACTAATTGCTGCCAATAAAATTGATTCTATAGATGAAGAATCTTTAAATATTAAGATTAAAGAAATTAAAGATAAATACAAAAATTTGGAAATATATCCTATAAGTGGTATATCTAGAAAAGGAATTAAAGAATTACTTAAAAGATTAAAAGAATTAGTTATTGAATCTCGCAATGAAGACCACACTGATACTTTTGAGAGTGAGATTACAATTGATGAGATCATTAATCCAAATGTTGAAGAAGTAATTATAGAGAAGCCAACCAATAATTATTATAAAATTAGTGGTGAAAAGATAAATAAAATGCTTGGATACACTAATCTTGATACTGAGAAGGGGATGAAGTATTTCCAAGATTTCTTAAAAGATGAAGGGATTATAAAAGAATTAAAGTCAAAAGGTATGGTAGAAGGCGATACAGTAGATGTAGCAGGTATCGAGTTTACATACTATGATTAAAAATATTGCTATAATTGGTGGCACCTTTGACCCAATTCATAATGGCCATACAGAAATGGCTATGTATATTATAAAAAATAATTATGCCGATAAAGTATTGATTATGCCATCATATTTTTCTCCACATAAAGATGTAGACACTATTAAATCATTTAATGATAGAGTTAATATGATAAATCTAGCAATTAATGGTATAGACAATATAGCTGTGACAACTTTTGAAAAAAAATATTTTGAAAAACACAATGACAAGACCTACACATATGAAGTTTTAAATGAATTGAGTAAAATTCACCCTGAATGTAAATTTAATTTTGTATTTGGCTTTGATTCAATTAAAAATATTCATACTTGGCATAACTATAAACAGTTATTAAAAGACTATAGTTTTTATATATTTGATAGAGAAAATGATGAATTATTAAGTTATGACCAAAAAATCAAGTTTATTGATAATATTAAGTCAGATTTAAACATTGATTTTAATTATAAATTATTTGATACTAAGATTCTAAATATTTCATCAACTACAATTAGGAATTTATTATTAGGTTTTGATACTAATAGAGATTTATTACTAAAGTACATTAATAAAGATGTTTTAAATTATATTATTGAAAATAAATTATATGGAACAAAATAATAAAAATTTAATACCACATGTTCATATGCCAAATCTCAACATGGAATTATTTACTAAATATGAAGTTGAACTTGCTAAAGTTTTATCAAGCGATAAGGAAAGATATTGGCATTCAATTTCAGTAGCCTTGACTGCAGTTACATTAGCGGACACTTATAATGCGAATAAGGATGACTGCCTAGTGGCTGGACTTTTACATGATTATTGTAAGTGTATGAGCGTTGATGAAATGCTTAGATTAAGCAAAGAACATGGCTTACAATTATCTGATGAAGATATTAAGGCTGATGGATGCATTCATGGTTTTTTAGCAGCAAAACTTTGCAAAGACAAATTTGGTATTAATGATGAAGTGTATAATGCAATATATTATCATACCTGTGGAAAACCAAATATGAATGCTTTAGAAAAAATTATTTATATATCAGACTTTATAGAGCCACTTAGAAGATTTAGAGATAGGGTATCTGATATTAGAAGATTATGTTTTACAAATATTGATTTAGCAATTGTTAAATCATCAGAAGCAAGCCTTGAATTTTTAAAACGAAACAATAAGTTTATTCATTCAAATACAATTAAAACCCTTGAATATTATAAGGAGAAATGTAATGTCAAATAATAAAAAACTAAAAACATTAATTGATTTTTTAAAAGAGAAGAAGACTAGTAGTTTAAAGGTACTTGATATAAGTAAAATATCAATAATTGCAGATTATTTTGTTATAGTTTCGGTTCCAACACAAAAAAATGTTGAATCTCTTGACAGCGATATTTGCGATTTGATGGATAAAAATGGATACGAATTAAGAAATAAAGAAGGTGTCCATAGTAAATGGGTATTAATTGATTATAACGACATTGTTATACACTTATTTGATGATGAGTATAAAGATTTTTATAATTTGGACAAACTTTGGGCAGACGCAAAAGAATTAGATGTTGAAAATGATATTTAATCATCATCTCTTAGTTTGACTTTATTCCTAGCAAGTCTCTTTTTATTATCTTCTATAGCAGCATAATGTTTCTTTGTAGTATTTACATCATTGTGTCCAAGCACTGATGCTACGAGATAGATATCATCAGTCTCTTGATAAAGATTAGTTCCAAAAGTACTTCTTAATTTATGTGGAGTTATATGCTTTAATGGTGTGACACCTAAAGCATATTTTTTTACAAGTAATTGGACAGCACGAGCAGATATTCTTTTATTTTGAAGTGATAAAAATAATGCATCAGAATCTTTTTCATCTGCACAAACTATATTTTTTCTATAATTGATATATTCAGTCAAAGGTTTTAAAACTTCATCACTGAAATATATAATTGCCTCTTTAGCACCTTTTCTTTTAATTTTTATTGCAGTATTTTTTAAATCAATATCAGATAAATTAATTCCTATACATTCAGAAACTCTAATTCCAGTGCCAAGTAGCAAAGATAACATAGCTACATCCCTTAACTTTGTTTTCTCATGAAATTCTTGAGCTTTTTTTGTAAGTTTATCACCAGTTTCTACTGAATCAAGGAAATCAGCAACTTCATTTACGTCTAGTCTAGTAATTTCTTTATCTCTAAGCTTTGGTAAAGATATTTTTGATGCAGGATTAGTTTTTATATATCCATTATTATAATAATATTTATAGAAAGATCGAAGAGAGGCAATTTTTCTTTTTATGCCAGATACAGAGTTAGAAACATCTTCAGAGTTTTCATCTTTATAGTATTTAAGATATTCCATATATTCTTCAATATCATTAAAAGTAATATTATCTAAATCATTAAGTTCGATTTCCTTTTCTTTAAATACTGGATTGTTTTCTTTTAAAAAATTAAAAAATATATGTAAATCATAACAATATGCAAGTCTAGTTCTTGACGTGGTGCGTGGTTCAATGCTTCTAAAAAAATCCTTACAAAAAGATGGGAGAGTTAAAAGCAACTCTCTGATTTTTAGAGTATAATCTTTTTCTTTTTCGTCGTAATATCCCATTTAATTTATCGCTTTATCTAGATACTGTAAGCAGGCATTAAACATAGATTTTTTTGCTCCAATATTTTCTTTATCAAGTCTAAGCATAAGATTTTTAGTATATTCCCTTTTAGTATTTCCATCAGCAGGGCATGGAGATTTTATTACTGGAAGTGGGTATTTGTTTGCAAATCCTTTTATATCGCATTCATCAATAAATAATAATGGCCTAATAACAGTTACATCAGTTCTATCAAGATATGACATTGCTTTAAATGTATTTATACGACCTTCGTATATTAGCGACATAAGCATAGTTTCTATTAGATCGTCCTTATTGTGCCCAAGAGCCAATTTATTGCACCCAATTGACTTTATATATGGATTTATAGCCCCTTTACGCATTTTAGAGCATAGAGCGCATGGATTTGTCTCTTTTCTAGTCTCAAATACGATTTCAGCGATATCAGTCTTAATTACATGGAATTCAAGTTCTATATTATCAAAAAAACGCTTTAAATCGTCAAAATTGATGTTTTTAAAACCTGGATCGAAACTACCTTTACATCAAAATGATGCGGATAAAAGCGTTTTAGAGCCTTTAAAGCCACTGCTAGAGTAAGCGAATCCTTGCCACCAGAGCATGAAACAGCAATAACATCATTATCGGCTATTAAATTGTACTTATCAATGCATTTACGCGTTAATGATAAGATTTGTTGAAGTTCCATATATATGCATTTCTCCTATATAACTATTCGTTAAACTATTGTTTCGCGAATAGTTATATATTACTATATTTTACCAAAAATGTCAATATAAAAAGGGCTTTCGCCCTTATTAGTTTTCTTTCCTCTCTCTCATTATGAATTTTATACTTGTGCCATTAAAGCCAAAGGCTTCTCTAAATTTATTTTCAAGATATCTCAAATAAGAAAAATGCATCAACTCAATACTATTTACAAATAACACAAAAGTTGGTGGTTTTACATCAGTTTGTGTTACATAGTATATTTTTAATCTCTTACCCTTGTCCTGTGGTGTGTCATTCAATGACATGGCATTTAATAATACCTCATTCAATACACCAGTTTGAATTCTTGTCATTTGATTTTGATGTATTATATTAATCTTATCGTATAATTCTTCAACTCTTTTACCTGTCTTTGCTGATATAAATACTATTTCTGCATAAGGCATATATGAAAATTCTTCTTTAATCTTTCTAGTAAATTCATAGATTGTTTTGTCGTCTTTATCAACTATATCCCATTTATTAACTGCTATGATAACACCCTTACCTTTTTCATGAGCGAGACCAGCTATAGCTGCATCTCCTTTTGTTATGCCCTCTGCACCATCAATCATAACAATTACTATATCACATCTATCTATTGCTATTTCAGATCTAAAATAACTATAAATCTCTATTTCATCTTTTATGACTGATTTTTTTCTTAGGCCAGCAGTGTCAATAAAGATATATTTATTATCATCTTTTATAATCTCGGTATCTATAGCATCTCGTGTAGTACCAGCAATATCTGAAACTATAACTCTCTCTTCGCCAAGAAGTTTATTTACTAAAGAGCTTTTTCCTGCATTAGGCTTTCCTATTATAGCAATTTTAATGGCATCTTGTTCTTCTGTCTCTTCATTATAATTTTTGAAATATGAAGTAACTTTATCAAGTAAATCTCCTACACCTGATTTATTTACAGATGATACTGGAAATACATTTTCAAATCCAAGTTCATAGAACTCAAATGTGTCACTTTCTTGTTTTTTAAAATCATCAACTTTATTTATACATAATACTATAGGCTTTCTAGTTTTTCTTAATATAGTAGCTATATCTTTATCTAAATCAGTAAGTCCATCTTTACAATTAACTACAAATATAATCACATCAGAAAGGTCAATTGCTATATTGACTTGCTCTCTCATATGATTAAATATTGAATCACTTGTATCAAGTTCTATACCACCAGTATCAATTAATTTGAAATTAAAATTAAGCCAGTTACAATCAGCATATATGCGATCTCGTGTAACACCTGGCTTATCAGAAACTATTGAAATTTTGCTATTTGCTATGTAGTTAAACAATGTACTCTTACCTACATTTGGTCTACCTACTATAGCAACCACATTTTGTCTCATAATAATGGAGCTGACGGGAATCGAACCCGTTTCCAAAAAACAATCCGCTTTCCTTCTACTATCATAGTTTATTGATCTAGTTTCGATTGAAATAAGTTCAACAAACAAATCTCATTTCTCTCTATCCTCTTATACAGCAGAAAGTTCGAGGAAGGCTTTCTCTGTTTCCTGCAAAATTGACGCCTATTCTTTACCTACAGGTGAATAAAGGTAGACGAAGCAGACTAGGCTGCTAATGCTAAACGTCTATTGTCGTTTACTATTTAATTTGCTGCGTAACGTGCGATGCCCCCGGATAGCTTCTAAAGGTTCATGTTCTCTGTCGAAACCTTGACAACCCCTTATAATATATATTTTAGCACATTTAAGTCTTCTTGTGTAGTAATCTTATAGTTTAATTTATTACTGTCAAGTACATATGTCTTATTTTTAGAATAATACTCTATAATTTGTAAATCATCAGTAATCTTATATTTATTTCGGTTTTTATTGAATTTAAGGTAGCAATTATATAATTCTTTTAAACTGAAACCTTGTGGAGTGCTAATTAGATAATAAGTATCTCTATCAACACTATTATTTACTTTTTTAATTACATTTTTTGATTTATCAATACATTTTATACTATCTGATAATTTATAACCAAGTGTTATAGCCTTATACTTTGATAATGAAGTAATTAATTTATTAATATCCTTAATATCTACATTTGGTCTTGCTGAATCGTGGATAAGTATTCTATCATTATTCTTAATTCCGAAGTAGTCATTTATAAATGATAAAGAATTAAATACCGAATCATATCTTTCTTTTCCACCAATTATTAAAAATAATTTTTGATCATATATTAAGTCTTTATAATTATTAATTAAATCTAATATTACTTTATTATTCTTATCACTTTCATTTATTACTATAATTAGTTTTTTGATTTTTTTTATAGTTAGAAACTTTTCAATAGAATAATACAGTATTGGTTTATCGTTAATACATAAAAATTGTTTTTTTTCTTTAGTTTTCATTCTTTTGCCAATACCAGCGGCAAGTATAACTCCATATACCATATAATTATCCTTTATTTTTAAATTCAAGGTTTGCATCAGCATTTAAATCGAGTGAACTAATATTTCCATTCATAAATTCAAAGTACCCTGCACTTCCAATCATAGCGCCATTGTCAGTACAATATATACTCTCTGGATAATAGAATTCAATATTATTTTCAATGCACTTTTTATTTAATGCATCTTTAATTGCATTATTTGCACTAACACCACCACATATAGCAACTTTATTAATCTTTAATTCATTAGCTAATAATATTGTTCTATCAACCAAAGAATCAATGATGGAATTTTGAAACTCAAGTGATATATCTGATATAGTTTGATCATCTATTTTGTCATTATTTTTTTGCTTTATATTATGAATTACATTAATAACATGAGATTTTAAACCTGAATATGTGAAATCATATTTTTTATCTTTTATTTCACCTCTTGGGAAAGAGAATTTACCTAATTTACCATTTAATGCCGCTTTTTCTAGTTTGGGTCCACCTGGATATTCAAAACCAAGCACTCTAGCAATTTTGTCGTATGCTTCTCCACAGGCGTCATCATGTGTGCTACCATAAATTTTAAAGTTATTATAATTATTTACTTTTACAAGATTAGTATGTCCGCCAGATACAATTAAAGCTATGAATGGTGGTTCTAAATCTTTATTTGATATATAGTTTGATGCTATATGTCCTTCTATATGATTAATACCGATAAATGGTTTATTTGATGAAATTGACAATCCTTTTGCAAATGATAAACCAACAAGTAGCGATCCTACAAGTCCTGGACCATAGGTTACTGCGATTGCAATTATATCATCTATACTTAAATTTGCTAATTCTAGTGCTTTCTTATAAACTAAATCTATATTTAGAACATGGTTGCGTGATGCTATCTCTGGCACCACACCGCCATAAAGTTTATGAATGTCAATTTGCGAATTAGTGACATTTGAAAGTACATCTCTGCCATTTTTTACAACAGATATACTTGTCTCATCACAGCTTGATTCAATTCCTAATATATAAATGTCTTTATTAGTCTTCAAAATTCAATTCCTTTTTTTCGCCATCTTTACAAATTTTAATATTTTCAAAAATAGTTTTTAATTCATTTTCAAAAAATTTAGGCTTAACTTCTGATGGGCTATAATGTGTTAGCCACATTTCCTTTGGATTAGTTTTAACTGCTATCTCTGCAGCTTCTTTCATAGTCATATGAAGATATTTTTTTGCATTTTGGTCTTTACTATCGTCTCCATACATACCTTCGCAAATAAATAAATCAGAATCATTTGCGAATTTATATATGTTTTCGCAAGGTCTCGTGTCAGTAAGGTAAGTAACTTTTAAGCCTTTTCTATCTCCTCCCATTACCATATCAGGAGTATAAGTGATATTATTTGTAGTATCAATACAAGTTTCCCCATGTTGCAATTTGTTCCAATATTTTAAAGGAATATTATTGCTTTTTGCTTTTTCCACTAAAAATTGTGGGAGTCTATCATTAAAAATATTATATCCAATACATGTAAGTTTATGTTTAAGCTTGAAATATTGTATTCTAAATGGTTTTAAGTCAAAAAAACCATCATTGTCATCTAATTCAATAAATTTTATTTCAAAAGGTAACTCATTAGCAATAACTCTCAAGCAATTAACCACTCTTTCTACCCCTTTAGGTCCAGCAATAGTTATCGCCTCTGTCCTATCACTATTTTTCATTTCCAAAAGTAATCCTGGTAGTCCAGATATATGATCAGCATGAAAGTGAGTAAATAAAATATAATCAATTGGTTTAGTTGGCAATTCAGCCTTTTTAATTGCAAGCTGAGTTGCTTCACCACAATCGATTAATAATGAAGAACCATCACATCTTACCATCAAACTTGTCAAATACCTATGTAGTAATGGCATCATTCCACCAGTTCCTAGTAAACAGATATCAAGCATTATAAACTCCTTTCATATATGATAGCATCGTCTTTTGGATTAGAATAATAATCCTTACGTTCATTAATCTTAATGAAACCATTTTTTTTATAAAAATTTATTGCACTTATATTATTGGACCTAACTTCAATCATTAGTTTTTTTGAATTATATCTTTTTGCCATATCTATTACCTTATTAAGCAACATCGTGGCGTAACCTTTTCTTTTATCATTGTCTCTAATAAATATTTTATATATATCAGTAAAATCTTCTGAAATATGAAAAATAATATATCCTATCAAATCATCATCATTAGTTACAGAAAATATATTTTCATTGTTATTCAACAAATAATTATCTTTCATCATTTCATTGAGAGTATCAAAAGAATATGCTTCTGATTTAAAGTTCTCACTTTCAAATTCAGATATAAGTTTTATATGTTCGGTTTTTGCAAAATTAACACTTACCATTTTTCTCTCTTTCTGCCTTTGATGCAAGCATATAATTAATTATTGGAACCTTTGATACTACCCCATTTGTTAATGCTACAGATACTGCAGATAAATTAGATTCTTTATCAAATACTTTATAATTAATTTTTAATGAATCTTTAAATATTTTTTTATAATTAACTGCACCATCACCAACAAATGAAAAATATACATTTTGATTTGTAAAAAATTTATTCAGTAATTCAACTAAGTCATTTACATTGGCTATTGAGTCATTTGACATTTTTTTTAAACTTCTGCTATCATAAACTGATATATATACCCTATTTACTTTTGCATCTATCATACTAAGTATATAATCATTTTTATTTTTTACATTATAAGCAAGAGCCTCAAGTGTATCAATATATTCAATGCAAGTATCATATTTTTCTGATAATCCTATAGCGGCTGCTATTCCAATCCTTATTCCTGTAAATGATCCTGGACCATTAGAAACTTTAATCTTTGATATTTCACTAATGTCAATTTTTGTTTTATGTAGCATATCATCAATATTTTTAAATAAAGTGATGGAATGGTTGAGACCAATATCTATATTGTTCTCATATAGTATTTTATCATTGTAAACTAATGCTACTCCGCAAACTTTACTTGTAGTTTCTATAGATAATATATAGTTTTTATTATCTTTCTTCATAAGTTATAGTTCTATAATTTTCTGAATTGCAGTTTATATCATCTTCCTTACTGATTTTTATTATTTTAATTTTATTTTCAATTATATCAAGTGCAATTTCAGGCCATTCAATTATTGAAATAGCACTTTCATCATATAAGTATTCTTCAAATCCTATATTATACAACTCTTCTATACTTTTAATTCTATATAAATCAAAGTGATAAATCTTTTTAATCTTATTATTATCTACATCATATGTCTTTAGTAATGTAAATGTTGGTGATGTGATACTATCACTTACATTAAAAAATTTGCCTATTCCTTTAGCAACTACAGTTTTCCCTACTCCAAGTTCCCCTTCAAGACAAAATACATCATTGGATTTTGCATTTTTAGCTAAAAAACTGGCAAACTTTTCTGTGTCATTTATACTATGAGATATAAAAGTTTTAATTACTTTTTTCTTTTGCTTTTTCTCTTGCATACTTAATCTTTGAACTTACATAATCATAGAATTCATCTTTATTGTTATTGAAAATTCTATCTGGCATTATTTGTCCATGTATAGAATCATAAAGCACAACTATCATATTTTTAAATTTGATGAAATTATATACATTCTCATATAACACTATTGTGCTCTCATCCTTTGAAGATATACTAATTTTTTCATCATCAAATATCATATTTATTTGTATATCTTTAATCTTAAGGTAATGAAAATATGATTTTATATATATGATGATAGGCTGAATTATAGGAAAAAGTATGCAGCACACAATTAGTAATATTTTATATAATATAGTTAGTGTAAAATAGATACCAGTAAATATTGTATAAATAGTTGCAAATATAGCGGCTAAAGTAAATATAGCATCAAAAACTAATGCCTTATAATTTAAACTATAATTAAGTGATGAGTTAAACAAATCTTTATGTTCAATTGAAAATGAAAACTTATACATAATATTACACCTAACTAATCATTATTCTGTACTCTTCTATCTGGACATCCAAGCTTAATCCATCTTAGATATGCATTAATAAATGGTTCAATCTTACCATCAAATACAGCTTCAGCATTACCTGTCTCTTCTCCAGTTCTTAAATCTTTCACCATTTTATATGGTTGTAATACATATGATCTAATCTGAGATCCAAATGCATTTTCTTTAACTTCTCCGCGAATATCCGAAAGTTTTTCAGATTGTTCTTTTTCTTTCAAAATATAGAGTTTTGCCTTTAACATTTGCATAGCTCTATTTTTATTCAATTGTTGTGATCTCTCTTCTTGGCATGCTACTACAGTATTAGTAGGTATATGAGTAATTCTTACAGCTGATGAAGTCTTATTTAT
>OMRR01000157.1 GCA_900313535.1 uncultured Eubacteriales bacterium | reverse complement strand
GACACGCTAGGGAAAAGTGGATATGTAAATAAGTATGGTGAGTTTATCGTGCCATGTAAATATGATGAGGTTGGTCCTTACAGTGAAGGGAGAATTGTGGTTAAAACGGGAGAAAAGTATGGCTATGTAGATAGTTTAGGTACTTGGGTTATTGATAGTATTTTTGATGAGGCAAGAACATTTGGTGATGGTTTAGCACGTGTAAAAATCAATGATAAGTGGAAGTTTATTGATATTATTGGGAAGTATAATGATAATAATTCCTTCGACGAGATTCTTACAGGTTTTAGTTGCAATCGTGCATTTGTAGAAAATAACAACAAGATAAATCTAATTGATAGAGAAAGTAGATTTATAGCACAATTGGAAGTCGATTCTGTTAAAGGATTTCGTAACGGATTAGCTCCTTATAAAAAAAATGGGAAATGGGGGATAGTTGATTCTATGGGAATTGAGGTGATTCACCATAAATTCGATGATATCATTTTAAATGGTAATTATATAATTTTTAAGGATAATGATAAATATGGAGTAAGAGATACTGTTGGTAATAATATTATAGATGCATTATATAGCGACTTGGTTATTAATGATAGCCTATCTTTGATATTATGTGTAAACGATAATTGGAAAGATGGAGTATATTATGATAAAAGTGGGAAAATGATATGGAGGGATATGACAAGTACAAAGGTACAATGGCCTCAAAAAGCAACAAAGGAGGGATATATTAAATACATAGATTCTCGTTTGGCAGATTTAGACCCAATTGAGGGCATATACTATGTGACTTTCAATAATATTGCAGTAGACAGGCGAAATGATCATACAACTTCTAATGGTTCTGAATCTAGTTTTCTAGCAATCTTACGTTATCCGGAAAACTCTAGTGAATTTGTGGCGTTTATTATCGATGAAAATGAATCAGGGTGCTGGGCAAAGAAATTTGTTCAGGTCGGTCAATCTAATGTTTATGCTGTAGTTAATCTCCACAAAAAAAAGGAATATACTACTTGGGCAGAAGATGACAAACTTATTATGGAGGACCCATTCAAATTTGAAATAACTTTAAGGCAAGATGGAAACAACTATTATAATTGGTATGTAAAATGTGAATTTATAAAAGATTATCCTACAGTTGATGTTTTTGAGCAAGTACAAAAAGCAGAATGGAGCGGAACAGGTTTTGCTATTGCTGATGGCTATATTGCAACAAATTATCATGTTACGAACGGAGCAAAGACAATCTATATTAAGGGAGTTAATGGGAATAATGATGAATCATATAAAGGGTATTTAGTTGCCTCCGATAGAGAACACGATATTTCAATTGTCAAAATAGTTGACAAAAAGTTTAATGGGTTTGATGAAATACCGTATAGTGTAGGAAAATCTATTCCTGACGTGGGAGATGATATATTTGTTCTAGGCTACCCAATGACTGAGACTATGGGCAAGGATATTAAATTAACTGATGGAATCATTAGTGCAACATCTGGATACAAAGGCAATCAATCGATGTATCAGATTTCTGCTGCTGTCCAGCCCGGAAATAGTGGTGGCCCTTTATTTGATAATGACGGAAATGTAATAGGTATTGTTTGTGCAAAACATGCAGATGCCGAAAATGCAAACTATGCTATCAAAGTTTCATATCTATTAAGTTTAATCAAAAGTTCTGACATTGGTATTAAATTGCCGGAACACAATAATGTAAAATCAAAGTCTTTACCTAAGAAAGTAAAGATAGTGAAACCGTTTGTTTATTTAATTGAATGTAGTAGTCACTGATAACTAAAATATAACAACCGAATAATGTTTAAAATACAGACTTGCAAACTGTATGGTGCATGGATGGATATGGTACTAAATTGTATATAACAATCATAAGACAACGACCAATATTTGTCCTGGCCCTAATATCATTATGCTATGTTGGTTTTGAGAAGAAGAGATTTGAAGGAAATATGAGAAAGTTAAACATGAAATTTTCGATGCCTGTTTTTGCGGTCTTAATAACACTTATAAGTAGTTGTCTGTCGTGTGGCAGGAATGTCAATGACCCCATGGAAGTTTTAAAACATAGGATTGATACGGCCGAAATGGTGCAATATGTTGATGCTATATGCAACGCAAAATTGCTTTATCCTGATTTCTTCAATATTGATACTATCGGAAATGAAGTGGCAGGTTT
>OMRR01000113.1 GCA_900313535.1 uncultured Eubacteriales bacterium | reverse complement strand
TATATGGGTTTTTAACTACTGCAGCATTTCCTATATTGTCGATTTCTACACTTTCAGCTTCTGCACTCATTCCAGATTCCAATACAGCAGATACTGAATTTTTACCCGCGCCTCTATTATTCGAGCAAGCAAACAAAGTAAACATCAAAAATGCTAGTAATAATAATATTTCTTTTTTATTCTTTGCATTGTTCATTAATAATTTGCAATTATTTCATCAAGTTCGCTAACATATATAACATTTATATATGTACCATTTGCCTTATATACTCCTCCAGTAACTTCTTCTAGATCATACTTCTTAGAGAGTAAATCCTTTACATTATAATCTCCATATTTGAGCTCAACAAATTTTGTATCAAACTTCATCTCCTCTGGTGTAGTTTTCTTATAGTCATCAAAACTATATAATCTGCCATCCCAATCATCCCCATAAGAATCTCCTCTTGAGAAAATTGGCATATAGCATCCCTTTGATCCAGATGAACTTTGTGCCTTATAACTAAAGTTTTCAGATCTATTTGGACTATTGTTGCATATTATCTGTTTATTTGGTTCTACATATATCCATATTATTGGTGTTCTACCATATTCCCATCTACCTAAGTCTATAACATTTTTCTCACTTGATGGCGCCGTAGTGCTTAAGATTTTTTCTTTTGCCTTATTTGAATATACGTTGCTTGACTTGTCTACACTCTTTTTAGCGCTTTCACTTGTTTCTTCCTCTGTCTCTACTTCTTTCTCATTTGCAACTGTCTCTACTACTTCAGTCTCTTTTGCTTTTGTAACTTCCAAGTTAGTAGTTAAAAGTTCTTTTTTAACAACTATGACAGGTCTTACACCATCTCCATGATTAAGTTTTACAAACTGACCATCTTCGCGAACTCTTCCATACTGACCTACCCAAGCTGCCTTATCACCTGCATCACCATTATCACTTAAATGGAAAGATCCGCAACCATAATATTTTGATTCTTTTTTATCAACTACTTCTTCCCAATTTGATATAGCCCATGCTGTCGCTTCAGCAGATAATCTATAATTAGTCTTATCCTTATCTTCTTTTCCAAAATACTTTCTACATGCAGCAACGTTGAGTAAGCCAACTTTTTTCTTTCCATCCAAACCAAATTCATTAACAGGATTCATATATGCAATTTCGTCTGTAGAAAATGCACTATTTAAGAAATAATTATTTAACCATTCATTAAGAGATGCATCTTCCCACGATACTTTTTCATCTTTATCATTATAGTTTTTGCAGAAAATAATATATCTACTCAATAGCAAATATGAATTATTGTTTTTATCAAGCACAAGCCACTCTATATCTCCGGCTCTTCCAATATCTGTATCATATTTACCAAAGCAAACCACGTCAAGTGAAGTTTTCTTATCAGTCTCTTTTACACTAACTTTAATGTCACTATTTAAACTTTTCTCTTCCTTTTTGGTTTCTTTTTGAGTTTCTACTTCTTTTGCAGTAGTCTCTACAGCTGCAGTCGTCTCTGTTTTCTTCTCTTCCTTACCACAGGCAACCATAGATAAAGCAACAAGCAAAAGACTCAAAGTAAGTAATAATAATTTTTTTAATGATCTAATCATAATTAAGCACCCTCCTTCTTATTCATGACTATAAACTTAAATAATAAATATATAAATATAATATGTACCCAGGTATCAGTTAAACTAAAGTATGTTTGGAAGAAAGAAAATATCATAAAATAACTATATTGAGCAAACAAAATCACTATATAATTATTTTTATTATTATAAATATTGTTTACTATTGCATATGCCTTATCTTCCAACATTTTTCCTATGTATCCGATAATAAAGCAAAAACATATTACTCCTATAATTCCGAAATCATAATAAGCATCGTATACCAAAGTAACCGTTGATAATTCTTGTTTGATAATATAATATGGTGAATCAACCACTATAGGAAATAATTTCTTTATAAATGTAAGTGTGAAAAGAGGATATAGCATCCTTCTGCCGCAAGTAAACCTAAATATATTATTTATCATGTAATTCAAATTTTCAAAATTATGAGCGACATACATATATGGTTGAGTAATAAAAATTGGAGTATTTTCATTTTTCATTTCAAATATCCCATTTAGATATTCAATATTATGTGCTCTATAAATTGTAATTATACCATAAAGTGCTATAAATATAATAGCAAAAGTAATTAATTTCAAAATGCCAAATTTACTGATTCTAAATTCATACACATTTTTAATCTTATAAATTATAACTATTAGTATTGATAAAGCCAAAGAAAGTATAAGTTGAGATCTCGACACCATAAAGAGTGACATTATCATAAGATACACAAACGAAATAATAATCAAAATAATATCTAATCTTTCTGCCTTATTCTCAAAATAATTTGCAATGGCTATACATGGAATAAATGCATAAAATGTAGTTATGTAATGTAACATAAACACATGAAATGTAGAATATGCATGCGGTGTGTCTTTTGTAAATAATGGCACAAATCCAAGCATCATTGCTTCAATAATAAATGCTAAAAATGTAACAATCAATAGTATTACAACTAATAATTGTTGATTGGTAAATAGTTTATTTGTAATTCTTCTATCATAATTAAATTGATCACTATTATTTTTTGCACCTTTATCTCTTAAAACTACTCCAAGATATAATGAAAAATATGATACAAATACAACTACAAACGTCATCAAACTATAATCAGCAGATAATCTACTAAGTTTTAATAGTGATAATCCAAAACCGCCTATGAAGCCAAGCGCGAATAATCCCCTAACTGTAACTAAATGCTTACTCTTCCTAATCTCACTAACAAATAAAAAAATAGCAAGTGAAATCATCATTACACTTGCTATATAATTATGTTTCAAATAATATAAACCTACACAGGCCCAATATATAATTGTATATATAAGTAACATTACTATTAATTATTTGAATCCTCTGTGCCTTCTTCACTATCTGTCTCTTCATTAGATGAACCAGGTGTCCCACTGCTAGCATTATGAGGCCCCACATCCAATACTTCTGGTCTATTAAGCACATTGTCATTTATTGTTATATTTACCTTCACGGTCTCAACATTACTCTTCACACCAACTGGCAATATATCAGATACCTTGTATATAAATTCACGGTTGCCAGTAAAACCATCTATATTTATAGTTGGTAAATCAACAACATATAAATCTCTCACAACACTACCTTGTCCATCAACCATTATGGAATTTGGATAAACCTGTGCTCCTGCATAAGTATAACCTTGACTAACATTTCCAGTTACCACTGGATTTAAAGTTATCTGTCCTCTTGAATACACAACAACTGAATAACTAACTTCTTCTGCACTTAAAGTTATGTCATCACCAATAATTATATTTCCAGATTTATCATAAACTATTGGCTTTGCAACTCCAGAAAACATTTCTTCATTATCTTTCACAGGTATATCAATAGATATATGATCTATACTACCAACTTTAGTATTACTTCCAGTCACATAAATTACATTTGGACTTAAAATGACATTCCCTACACTATGTCCAGGTCCCATGTTTCCTTTTATATTATACTTGACACTATACTCATTTCTCTCAGCTTCATCTATAACTACATGCAATTTCTGTGGCTCTACACGGACACTAGTAATATAATCATCTATACCATTTAATATCTCATATCTAACGGTTAAATCATTTGTATGCTCTAAATCAGATAAGTCAATATAAACTCTAAAATCACTCTGCCTTATATTAGCCATATTATTTGTTTTAACTTTATAATTTATTTTGACATACTTTGAGTCAAGA
The DNA here is from genome assembly GCA_900313535.1 of uncultured Eubacteriales bacterium. Taxonomy (GTDB): domain Bacteria; phylum Bacillota; class Clostridia; order Lachnospirales; family Lachnospiraceae; genus UBA3633. The sequence continues at coordinate 7,260 of OMRR01000113.1, read as the reverse complement.
ATTGTATATGCTTTATTTTGTTCTACTAGATAACTCTCATTTGTAGTGTCAACTGGCAAATTAACATACCCATTAACAACTGGATTTATGTGATTCATAATAACAGCCCATAAAATTACAGCTATCAATAAACTCAATAATTTAATTGAAAGATTGGCCCTTATACTTTTCATCTACTTGAACCATCCTTTCATCATACTTAATACATTTCCATCTTGTTTGGTATTATCTTCATGTCCATATATTAAATCTAACAATTCTTTTAATAATTCTTTTTCATCTTTCATTTGCTTAAGTATGCTATTATTGCAGAGTGATACATTTCCTGTTTCTTCCGATACAACTATAGTTATAGAATCTGACACTTCGGAAATTCCAAGTCCAGCTCTATGTCTAGTACCCAAGTCTTTTGAGATGCTATGATTATGTGAAAGTGGAAGATAACATGTTGCTGCTTTAACTATATTTCCAACTATCAAAACTGCTCCATCATGAAGTGGAGTATTCTTTTCAAAAATATTTATAAGTAACTGTCTTGACACTTCACCATTGATAGTAATTCCAGTTCTCTCATATTCTTCCAATGTTACATTTTGTTCTATGACTATCAATGCACCAGTTCTAACTTTCCCCATCGCAAAAGAAGCTTCAACTATTTCTTGAATACACTCCTTACTTGTTGACTTTGTCAATTTAATATCAGGCAATAAATTTGCAAAAACTTTTTGCCTACCAAGATGTTCTAGCCCAGATCTCAAATCATCTTGGAAAACTATGATAAGTGCTAAAAGGGCAAGATATGATAATTTAGAAAGTATAAATATTATGACATCAAATTCAAATATATTTGCTATAATTACAAAAATACCTACCACAACTAAGCCTTTAAGGAGACCCCAGGCTCTCGTATTCTTGATCCACATTATAAGCTTATATGTAATAAAAGCAATAATTAAAACTTCAACTATGGCCGAAACCCATTCAGCCGTAGTTAAAGTCTTAAACAAGTTAATTACATTTTGGGTACGTTCAATTATATCAATTTCTAGATACATTCTAGTTTAGTAGTATAAATTATTTTGAGCAAAAATACAAGCAAAAACCCTAAAAATAATGCCCATTTTAGGGAAAATACCCATTATTGAAAAGTTATAATATTTAGAGTATAATTATGATATGAATTTGTCAATCAAAAAATTCGTTATTTTTGCTTGCGTTTTAGCAAGTATAAGTGTTTTGAATTGTCAAAGAAATGCTTATTGTGCAGATAATGAGGATGATAAGATTAGCATCCCTATAGTATCTCTCAATCTCACAAAAGTTTTAGATATAGAGGGCATACCAAAAAATGATTCAAAATCACTCATCCCTGCTCCATTAAAAAAGGGATGCGAACATCAAATCGTGACAGGCATCCAGTCAAGACTAATGGAACTAGGCTATATGGAAGAAGATAAATCTACTTCATACTATGGTGATACCACAGAAGATGCCATTAAAAAATTTGAAAGACAACTTGGCATGCCTACAGATGGCATCTGCAGCCTTGAAGTGTACTCAATACTTATGTCCAAAAACGCCCCATCTTATGAAGTAAAGAGAAGATACCAGGGCGACGACATCAAAGTTTTACAACAGCAATTATATGAATTAAACTACTTATTATATGAAGATGATGTAAATGGATATTTTGGCAAGAAAACTGAAACTGCGGTAATGGAAATGCAAAAAAGTAACGACTTGAAGCAAACCGGTACAATCGACCTAAAAACTTTAAACTTTTTATATAGTGAAAATGTAAAAGCATATACTATAACAAATAAGTCAGACCCAAGTATAATAAGAACTTATCAATTGAGATTAAGAGACCTTGGATATTATTTTGGCGAATGCAATGGTTTCTATGGTGACGACTTTAGAATGGCAGTCAGAATGTATCAATTAAATAATTCTCAACTGTCAGATGGATTCATAAGCCCTTCAACGAAATTCTCATTGGACTCAAAATATGCAAGACCTTTTTCATTATACTTAGGTCAAAGAAGTAACAATGTAAAAACTATTCAAGATAGACTTGTAGAATTAAACTATCTTGAAGAGAGTCAAGCAAAAGGATATTATGGAGAGTTTACTGCTCAGGCAGTTGCACTTTTCCAACAAAACAATGGTCTTGAAGTAACTGGTGCAGTTAACGGTGAGACAAATAGAGTTTTAAATACTGAAGAGGCTATACCTTCTTCTGAAGGTCCTATAAAATTTGTTAAACAATTTGTAATTGACACTATAGAAATTAAAAAGAATCTTGAAAAAACTCAAGATGTAGGTAATGTAGAAGATTTATTAAAGGTTTCTATGTTGAAACTTGGTAGTAAATATGTATGGGGAAGCAGAGGTCCAAATACATTTGACTGTTCTGGTTTTGTATTCTGGTGTCTTAACCAAGTTGGTGTAAATGTAAGTTATATGACCACCTATAACTGGAGATTTTCAACTCAGTTTGAAAGAGTTGAAAAATTTGAAGACTTAATACCAGGTGACTTACTTGTTATAAATGGCCACATGGGTATAGTTGCTGAAAACGAAACTATAGTTGATGCTTCTTCCTCAAATGGAAAAGTCGTACATAGAGATTTAGATGAATGGTGGCGTGAAAGATTTATAATTGGATTTAGAATTTTTTCCAGCGATGGACAAATAACGGAGGGTTAAATATGCGAAATGTACAGATTCTAATATGTGATGACGATGTTGATATCAATGAGTCTTTATCTATCTATTTGAAAAAAGATGGTTATAAAGTTATTAAGTGCTTTAATGGCAAAGAGGCACTTGCTGCTTTAGACAAAAACCATGTTGATTTGATAATCATGGATGTCATGATGCCCGGCGAAGATGGTATCAAAGTAGTTGAAAGAATAAGAGAAACCAGCGATGTGCCAATCATATTTTTAAGTGCCAAATCAGAACTCAATGATAAGATAAAAGGTCTTGAAATTGGTGGCGATGACTACATGACCAAGCCTTATGAAATTTTAGAATTGAAGGCAAGAATTAAATCTATAATTAAGAGAAGTTCAGCTACTACAGAGAAAAAAGAAAAGAAAGAATATAAAATCGGTAACCTAAGGATTGACCAAGATTCCAAGCAAGTTACTTTAAGAAATAAACCGATTAAATTCACTCCTATCGAGTATAAAATAATAGTTTATTTTGCTAAAAACCCAGGCAAAGTACTTTCGTCAAATGACATATATAAAGAGGTTTGGAACGAAAGTGAAGCTTACAATATAGAAAACACTATCGCTGTGCACATTAGACATATTAGAGAAAAAATAGAAAAAGATTCTCGCGAACCAAAATATATAAAGGTTGTGTGGGGAATTGGATATAAATTGGAGGCATTATAATTTATGAGACGTTTTGTTGCAGCAATCATCAACATAATCTCAGCCATAGTTGCTATAGTTGCATTATCAATGCTACAGTACAAGTATCCTGATAACAATTATAGCAATGTAACGAGAGTATCGTCATTTGAAAAGACTGACGAATTTATTGATATTATCAATGAAAAAATTGATGATATTTTTCTATATGTCCAACTAAAGAATTGTTTTGAAACAAACAATAAATTAAACAATGACATAACTATTGCCGAATCAATTGACAAAGATGGTAATTTAAAGAAATGGACTATCAAGGAATGCCGTGAAGAAGCAATAAAGCATGGACTATATATAGATACTGACTTCACTGTAGGTGTACTTTCTGACCAAACTACTATTCCTTTTTCAAAAAGTAATACCTACGATTTCATATTTAAAGCATATCCTTCAACCATTAGGACAGGTACAACAAGTGAAGAAGATTTCATGACAGAATTCATGTACTGTCTTGCTAGATACTATAAGTACCAATTTACATTAGGTTCAGAAAATTCAAATTTCAAATATAGATTATTTTTCCTAAATAAACTTAATGATGAAACTCTTGAATACTTGAATACTGACATGTCCACAAAAGAAATACTTGATGCTAATGCCTTCATATATTTGTCAAGTGAAGATAATATAACAAGTTCCAACATTTATTCTGTCAATTCGTCTACTTTAAAAAGGGCAAAAGAAAATAATCCTATAATGGATAGTGAATTTAATATGTACTGCTTTGTAGATACTAATTATACTGAAAAGGATGTTTTTAGAGAAGCATATGACAAGTATATCAATAGTAAAAAAGAGTTTGCTATCTTAACTACTATAATTATATATTCATTATTGACATTTACTATTTCACTTATAATTGCCATTATGTTTTTACTTGCTACAAAGAAACATGTCGATGAGTCAAAAGAACTGCTTTACATAGTACCAACTGAGTTTTATATAATTATATATATATTATTAATCACTATATCATTCTTTTTGATAAATAGATTTATTAATTCAGAGCGTTTTTCTCACCACAACATGTCAACTATAAAAGTAAATGCTTATTTGCTTTCATTATATGTTACTACTATATTGCTCTTCACCATATTTGCATCGAAATTTGAAAATGATACACTTACTCCACTATCACTAAAAGCGCTCAAAGAAAATTCAGAGTATGGTGATAACAATTTGACTGTAAAATTACTGTTTATAGTAATTTTTGTACCTATAGTGATATTTATACTATTATCAATCTATATGTTCTATCTATTCTCAATGACTAGTGACATAAGGATATTAGTATCTGGAATTATACTTTTGATATCAACTTTTGGCTTTGTTGTATATATATTATTACTTCACAATTCATTTGATAAGGCGATACAGGTACAAGTAAAATCAAATGAAATGAGAACATCTCTAATAGCAAATGTTTCTCACGACATCAAAACTCCTTTAACTAGCATACTTAATTACACTGATTTGATCACTGAAGAAATAAGTAATTATACAAGAAGTTCAAAAAAGAACCTTGAAAAGTATTCTGAAATCATTATAAATAAGTCTCATAGACTAAATGATTTGATTAATGATCTTATATTTGATAGCAAGGTATCTTCTGGTAATGTCGAATTAAATATGGTGGCAATTGACTTAAATGCTTTCTTATCGCAAGTTATTGCTGAGTTTACAGATAAATTCAATGAACGCAATCTTAAAATTGTATATAATAATTCAGCAAGTAATGTAAATATACTTGCAGATAGTTCTCAACTATATAGAGTATTCCAAAACTTATTCTCTAATATATATAAATATGCTTTGGAAAACTCTCGCGTATATGTTGATTTAGAATCAGTTAAGAGCAAAACTATAATCACCATCAAGAATATTCAAAAAGAAAAACTTGAAGTAAGTGCTGATACATTAAAAGATAGATTTGTAAGAGGTAACAAATCAAGGAGCACAGAAGGCTTTGGACTTGGTTTATCAATCTCTGAAAATCTAGTTAACTCTATGAATGGAAAACTTGACATTATAAGCGTTAGAGATTTATTTACAACAAAACTTACTTTTGTATCATATGAAGCATAAAAAGTTATATATAAAATTAATATCATTTTTGCTAATACTTATTTATACTTTACCTGTAAATGCAGTTGCAACCTCAAGTACTATAAGCAAATGGCCTTACTATGATTTAAATATTGCATCTCAATCCGCTTATGTGATAGATGCAGACTCGTCAATAGTATTATATAGTTACAATCCTACAAAAAGATTATATCCTGCTTCTCTTGCAAAAATAATGACTGCATTGGTTGTGTTTGATAAAGCAAATGGAAATTATGACGACCTTGTTACCTTTTCATACAATGCAGTTACAAAAGACATAGATAAAAACTCAGTAACTATAGGTGCAAGTGCTGGTGACCAATTGTCTGTAAAGGATTGCTTATACTGTCTACTACTACCTTCAGCAAATGATGCTGCAAATGCTCTTGCAGAACACTACGCTGGTTCAATCAACGACTTTGCACTTTTGATGAATGAAAAGGCAGAAAATCTTGGATTAGAAAACACTCATTTCGTAAATCCATCAGGGCTACATAATGATAATCAATATTCTTCAGCTGAAGATATGGCAAAAATTCTACAATGCGCAATGACATATCCTATATTTATGCAGATATCTTCATCTCTATCATATAGACATGCACCTATTAGAAAATACAAAAACCCAGAAAACTCTAACAACGTTGTATTAAATACCAATAGTATATTGAGTTCTGGAAGTAAGTATTATTATAATAAAGCAGTCGCTGGCAAAACTGGTCATACAAATGCTGCAGGTTATAATCTTGCAGTATGTGCAAGAAATAATGGAATGAATCTTGTTTGTGTAACACTTGGAGCCAAGACTGAAAAAGACCGTTTTGACGATACAAAAAAACTCTGTGAATTCCATTTTGATAATTACAAGTCATTAAAAATTAAGGACATTGATAAAAGATTTGATGACTCAATATCAAGTTTATCAATAAATGATGTACACCTGATAGAGTCATTAAATATAACTTGTAGCGATAGTGCACATATTACACTACCTAAAAATATAGATGAAAATAGTATCAAATCTGTGCTATCATTTCAAGTTGATGATATCTATAACAAATATGCAATCGGTTCCTTACACTATTATCTTGACGATGTATTGGTGGGGAAATGTACACTTGAAGGTAGAAATATAGATAACATTGAAGAAATATACACAAGTCACCTAAACTTAAGTAATCCATTAAGTTCAAATGATGATGATGCTATAAAAAACAATAATTCTAATTCCACTACCAATAATTTACTTATAAGTATTAATGACGATGGTGAACTTGTACTTTCAAACACACTTATAACACTTATTATAATTATCATTATACTTATAGTAGCTATAGTATTCATTTCATTTATTTATATTAATATATTTAACAATCCAAATATACCATTTGCTAAATTCTTATTTAGATTAAGACGTAAGTTTAGAAGATAGAATTAAGTCCTTGTACCTCAGTAGGATAGAGGGTCCGCCTCCTAAGCGGAATGCCGGCGGTTCGACTCCGCCCAAGGACGCAATAAAAATCACTATCATTTGATAGTGATTTTTTATTTTAATGAAATTTCCAATTATAAGAAACAATTTAAACTTATAAATTCCTAAGCCCTTTAGGGTAATGATTCTTTAACATACCATTTGAATATTTTGCAATTCCTATTCCCATATTCTTGTAAGTCACTTTACAATACCCCTTAAATGGCAACTCCATTCTTA
>OMRR01000114.1 GCA_900313535.1 uncultured Eubacteriales bacterium | reverse complement strand
CAGTTTTGATGTAAACTTAAAAAAGATTGAAAGCAAGTTTGACACATCAATAGTTATAAGGGACGGTAAGATAAAATTACTTGGAGATAAGGATAATGTCACAGCTGCCAATGAATTAATTAACTTATTGATTGACAAGGCAAAAAGAGGAAATGAGATTAGCGAACAGGACATAAATTATTGTATGGATAGCATATTAGAAAAAAATAGAAACAAAGATGAGATTGTAGGACTTGATGAAGATGTGTTGTCAAGAACCATACAAGGAAAGCCAATAAAACCAAAGACCATTGGCCAGAAAGAGTATGTTGATGGTATAAGAAATAACATGATCACCTTTGGCATAGGTCCTGCTGGTACTGGTAAAACTTATCTTGGTATGTGTATGGCTATAGAGGCATTTAAGAAGGGTGAGGTTTCAAAATTAATACTTACGAGACCAGCTATAGAGGCTGGTGAGAAACTTGGATTTTTACCTGGTGACTTACAAAGTAAGATTGACCCATATTTAAGACCATTGTATGATGCCTTATATCAGATAATGGGAGCTGAAAGTTTTCAAGCAAATATGGAAAAAGGTCTTATAGAAGTAGCGCCACTTGCTTATATGAGAGGTAGAACTTTAGATAATGCATTTATAATTTTAGATGAAGCACAAAACACAACTATCCCTCAGATGAAAATGTTTTTGACAAGAATTGGTTTTAACTCAAAAGTAATAGTTACTGGAGATGATACACAGAAAGACTTACCAAGAGATGTGACATCTGGACTTGATAGTGCTATGAGAGTTTTGAAAGATGTAGAAGGAATATGTTTTGTAAGGCTTAGTTCTAAAGATGTAGTTAGACATCCGCTTGTGCAAAAAATAGTCACAGCGTATGAAAGTTATGAAAAGAAAAGAAAGAAAAAAGAATGTATAGAATCAGCATATCAAAAAGCAGCAACTGTATATACGGTTTTGCCGAAGCCAATTTAGCGTCTAAAGTTACCAAAGAATTATTTAGTGTAGAAAAAATTAAATATGATATTTCATACAATATAACTACAGTGAGTAAGTATGTAATCAGACGATTAAATAGGGAAAATCGAGGCATAGACAAGGTAACAGATGTGTTATCATTTCCGAGTATTGATTTTAATAAACCCTCTGATTTTTCTAAATATGTGCATAATGGCAAGATTGACATATCTATTTTAGATTTAAATAATAATACGATTTTTTTGGGTGATGTAATTATTTGCTATGATAAGGTTTTGTCACAGGCAAAAAAATATAATCATTCTATAAAAAGGGAATATGCCTTTTTGTTGACTCATTCATTACTTCATTTACTCGGCTATGACCATATGAATGAGAAAGATGAAAATATAATGTTTGAAAAACAAGAAAGAGTGTTAAATAATCTAAAGATTTTAAGGTAGTGAACTTTCAAATAGTGTTGTAATGCAAGAGCAAACTTATAAAAAGCATAAATTTTTGATGCAGGGTAGTATACTAGCTATTGCTGGTATTTTTGTTAGAATTATAGGACTACTTTATCGTATACCAATGGTCAATATAATTGGCACACGAGGAAATGGTTATTATACTTCAGCATATGGCGTGTATTCTTTATTTTTAATCTTATCTTCTTATACATTTCCAGCGGCAATATCAAAAATAATTTCCCAAAGACTTGCCTCAGGTAGATTAAAAGATGTGAAAAATGTAATTAAGTACTCATTTATACTTGCTATAGTAGTGGGTCTTATTACATCTCTTATAATGTATTTTGGTGCAGATATGATTAGTTTCTTACATAGAAAACCATATCTCAAATTTGCACTTCGTGCACTTGCACCTACCTTATTTATCATGTCCATACTTGGAATTCTTCGTGGTATATTTCAAGGAATGGGCAACATGGTTCCTACGGCAGTCTCACAGATTTTTGAGCAGATAGCAAATGCGATTACTAGTTTGATTTTTGCATTTATATTATTTAATAGGGGCAAGATAGCAAATATTATATATGATTCAGAAGAGTATTCATATGCCTTTGGTGCAGAAGGTGGAGCGATTGGTACTGGCATAGGCGCATTTGTGGCATTGATATTTCTTACATTAATGCTTATTAAGCTACAATCAAAGTTTAAACGATTCATAGAAAATAATAATAATTATAGACCGGAAACTGCACCAGAAATATATGGAGTGCTGTTTTCTACTATAGTGCCGATTGTCATAGCAAGTACTATATATAATCTTACTACTGTTGTAGATGATTTGATTTTTTCAAATGCTTTGACCTTTATGAAATCAGAATTAAACATTGTAGTGCTTTGGGGAGTGTTTGGAAACTATCATTTGCTTTTCAATATTCCTGTAGCTGTAGCCAGTAGTCTTACATCATCTATAATACCATCTATATCTGCATCTGTAGCTCAAAATGATGTGAGAGAAGTTGTTTTGAAAGTAAAGTATTCTGTAAAGTATGCTATGCTTATCGTAGTTCCTGCGTTTGTTGGATTATTTGTATTGGCAGATCCAATTTGTAGAGTGCTTTTTAGAGAACATCTTGACATGCTGATTAGTATGCTTAGGGCTGGAAGTATAGCTGTTGTGTTCTTTTCATATGCTACAGTTACTAATGGTATATTGCATGGGCTTGGATTATATAATTTGCCATTAAAGAATGCAGTGATTGCATTGGTATTTCATATTGCTGCGATGATAGGAATGCTTCTTTTGAATTTAAATATATATGCAGTAGTGTATGGAATGATTGTTTTCGCCATAGTACTATCTGTATTAAATCAAAGAGATATAAATGGAGTTGT
>OMRR01000124.1 GCA_900313535.1 uncultured Eubacteriales bacterium | reverse complement strand
TATTTCCAATACATTAGTTGATGCATTCCTTATAAGTGATATTATAGGAATAAAGAACTGTGGTCTAACAACATACATTTTTGGATACTTGTGCGAAACATCATAAATGCCTGCATTATAAATATCATTATCGGCCTCAAGTGTAGATACAAGTACAGCATACTCACATTTCTTTTCTTTACGATCTTTATCAAGTTCTTTCAAAAAGTCCTCATTTTTATGTTTAGTCTTAGTTACTGACCTCTCATTCTTCATCTCAAACATTATAGATGTCAATTCTATCTTGTTCTTATCCTTTGAATCATAATCTCTAAAAATGAAGTCTCCCTTACTACCAGATTGAGATGACACCTTATTATCCTTCTCAAAATATGCATATGGGAAGCCCATCCTTCTAACCTTTTCAAATTCAGCCTTACAATACTTCTCTAAGTCTTCGCCTATACCTTTGGTAGATAACTGTAACTTGTAGTTCTTCGCTTGTTCAAGCTCATTGTCCTTTAATTGCAACTGGTACTTAAAATTATCAAGTTTTTTCTCATACTTGCTCTCTATGTTGGCCATTTCCTCTTCGTACGACAGCCTTTGCTTTTCAAGTTGGTTCTTATACTTGTCTTTCTCATTGTCTAACCTTTCCTTAAGTTCAATATTAAACTCACTTGTCTTAACTTGCTTTAATAAAGCCTCATAATCAGACTTCTCAATGTTAAATGCCCTTTTACAATGTGGACATACTATTCTGTGCATTTCTTTTTTTGCCATAATTTATAATCCTTTCAATACATATTATTTAATTTTTGCCGATAAACTATTATTCCATTTTCCACTTATTTGTTTATCAAAATCAGCAAGATGGATTTTATAATCACCATTCGACTTTGCTACATTTTTTGTTTTAATAATGTATTCTAAATCAGCCTCATCAATTACAATACCACTTTGACCTTCCCATATAAACTTTATTACAAATGGTTTATTATCGCTTTTCAATTTATTCAAAATATTTGGAGTTATACACCAAAATGGTGCTTTGTCTAATCTTGATATTTTTTCATAGCAATTAACACCATTTTCCAAGTATACATTTCTGCTTATTATATTTCCCACTTAAATTAATCTCCTTCCACTAATCACAATATTTGTTTATTAATTCATTTAGCTGCTTATGAACATTCATAACGATATTGTAAGTTGAATCTCTCTTAACCCCATCTTCATCATCAAAATCATATACAAAATTAGGATCTATAACATCATCAAAGCTACTATAGTGCTTACTTACAATGCCGTCAAATGCACTCAATTCACTTAAATACTGTCTACCATCCGGCAAAGTGTTAACTACCATTTGAATGATAGTTCCCACAATATTAAATGGAAGAACTGACAATGACCTCTCAATTTTTCGCATTAACTCATACATTTTACCATTTTCATATATAACTCTATATTCATCTAATAATGGTACATCGGGTCTTTTCTTGTTATTTGAATTCTTTAGAATTTCAGCCTCAAGGAGTCGCTCTTCATCTATTTGTCGCAATTCTTCAGCAGAAAAGTAATTGTCTACATTAAACGATGTGTCTTTTTTTTCCATTAATCTAAAGGATAAAGATTCACCTTCTTTGTCAAATCCATAATCAGAAAATGCATAATCTTCCCAAAATGCAGAGGTATAATTATCATAAACATAGTCTAATATTGCATCTTTAACCTTTAATAACTCTTCCTGTTGAAACTTTTTAAGTGGTGTTCCAACACCTGTTTTTTTTTCACTATTCATTTTAATTTTTCCTTTCGCATTGACTGTCAAAAGTTGACTAAACTCAACTTTAAAATAATTACTTATATCTCTAATAATTGTTAAATCTACTGGAGCATTCAATCCTCTACTCCATCTGTAGATTTTGTTAACATTATCATCGATATTCCAGTGTAAGTATTGAGCAATCTCTTTAAAAATCCAGATTTTACTCCATCCTTGTTCTTTAGCTTTATTTTCTACAAGTTCAGCAAACTTCTTGTAATTAAATTGATATTGTTTTCCCTCAATTTCATACTTTTTAGACATGTCTAACTCCTTCCTTTTTTATTTGGCCACCCTCATTATAGTCAAAAATAAACATATTATCAATTGAAACAAAATTTGAAAGTTTTGAATGTTTTGAAAGCTTTATTTGTGCTTTATTCTTTTGCTATTCAGTTTAATCTTGTTTAGCGGTGTGTCATCAAGTCCATATAACTGCATAATTTTTTGCAAATCAATAGCTTTAATATCTCTAGTACCAGACTCAATTTGTGACACCCAAGATTGTGACTTTTTCATCACCCTTGCCACTTCAGACACCGTTTTATTTGCATAAGTTCTCGCAAGTTTTAAATCAATATACTCAATCATATTATCACCTCATACTACTATTTTATAACATATTACTAATAAATAGAATAAGGAAATAATAATAAATTCTTTTAGTTAATCACATAAACGATTAATTAAAACTAACGATTTCATCTATCTGCACCTTAAAGTGCTTACATATCTTCTCTAAAGTAGATAATCGCATATTAGCACCAACCTTTATTCTCTCTATAGTGCTTTTGCTTACTACCTTACTTAAT
>OMRR01000115.1 GCA_900313535.1 uncultured Eubacteriales bacterium | reverse complement strand
TGATTATAGTGCAAGTGACTATGTAACATTAGTAGCAATATACAAAGCTCAACCATACACAGTCAGATTAAATGCTAACAGTGGTCATTTCACAGACGGAAGTAGTATAAAAGAGTTTGAGATTAATTATAACGATGATACAACAGGCTTTGAGAAACCAAAGAGAATAGGTTATAAATTCACTTCTTATTATGTAACTGAAGGTGGTGTTGTTGAAAAACTTCGTGATAGATGGACATACTTAGGTGGAAGAGAAGCAGTGGCATCATGGAGTGGAGTAAGATACTTTGTAGAATTTGATGCTAATGGTGGCGTTGGCCCAGAGATGACAAGACAAGAATTCGAGTATGGTAGCAAGAAAGCATTAAAAGAGAATACATACACTAAAGAAGGCTATGAGTTTGATGGATGGCTTGCTCCAAATGGTGAATTATATGGTGACAAGGCAGAGATAAGCACATTGTCAATCATTGAGAATGATGTTGTAAGATTTATAGCTAAGTGGGCAAAAGCAAAGTATACTATAATTTATGATGGCAACACTGCTGACACTGGCAATATGCCAAATGAGATAGCTACTTATGGAGAACCTTATAAACTCACAAAGAATTCTTACAAGAAAGACGATCATATATTTGAAGGATGGAGTTTGGCAACAAATAGTATTGTTAAGTATTTTGATGAAGGTGTAATTGGTGAAAGCAATGAGCCATATAAGAACCCAACTATATTATATGCAAAGTGGGTTGCAAGCAAGTCAATAGTAGCAAGACTTATCCTTCATGCAGCTGGTGGTACAATTGGTGGTTCAACTATAGCAACTATTAACTTGACTAAGAAACAAAAGATAGTTTATCAGAAACCTGAAAGAAAAGGTTATATATTTGCGGATAAGTGGACTAAGAGTGATGGAACTGAATTTGTAATACCTGGCGAGTGTACTTTTGAAGGCGATATAGAGTTATACGCTAATTGGGATCCAATAAAGTATACATTGATTTACAATAGTAATAATGGAAAGAATGAAACAAGTACAGTTTCAAACTTAGAGTACGATGACAATGTGATATTTGCAGCTAATAATTGGAAGAAGACTGGTTATAAGTTTGACAAATGGAGTAAAGAACCTGAAAGCTATGGTGTAAACTATGGCGTGGCTGATAGTGTAAAGGTAAGCAAGATACTTGAAGACTTTGAACTTAAGAATGAAACTACAATCAATGTATATGCAAGATGGAATGCGAGATCAATGAGAGTAATATTTGATAAGAATTCAGATAGCGCTACAGGAGTAATGCCTGAACAAACTATAACTTATGACAAAGGCGAAGAGTTAAATCCTATTGGATATAATAGAGTAGGATATGCATTTAGTGGATGGGCAACATATAGTACAACAAGAAATGTTGCATATTCTAATGGCGAACGTGCAAATAACATAATTGAAAAGAATGAAGGCTTAGATGAAATTACATTATATGCTGTATGGACTAACATAACTAGAACTATAACTGTAGAGTATAATCCAAAGGGTGGAACAATTAACAATAGTACTGAGTCATACATTATGCAAATTGAGATAGGAGATCCATTCAGTAAACTTGATGCATATAAAGAAGGACACAAGCAAGGCGAGTATGAAAATGAATATGGTCAAGTGATTGCTGCTGGCACATTGATTTATGCTTCAACTATTGCTAATGCAACTTGGATAGAGAATGAATACACTATAAGATATGATGCAAGTGGTGGCACACCATCAGACGCGATGAAGGCTTATGAGAAGACATATAAGTATACTGAAGCAGTAAAACTTGAGCCAAATAAGTTTAAGAAAGCCGGCTATGAATTTGATGGATGGACAAAAGAAAAGAATGGAAGAATTAAAGCGTATAGTGATGGACAAGAAGGCTTAAGTAAATTAACTTTAGATAATGAGATTGTTCTCTTTGCAATGTGGAAAGGAAAGAAGTATCAGATCAGATATAATAAGAACGATATAGAGGCCACAGGTGTAATTGCAAATACAGAGTTTACTTATGGTGACAAAGCAGAACTCACAACTGATTATTTCACAAGACCTGGTATGCAACAAGTAGGTTGGAGATATATCAATAATGCAGGCGACAAGTTTGACTATGTATTGAACGAAAGCCCAGATTCAACAGTATTTGATGTACCACTTGAAGGAACCACAATTATTGATTTATATGCAATTTATCAAAATGTAAGTGATTACGTAGCTATATTGAAAGGAAACCAAGGTAAGTACATTAAGGAAGATGGTACAGAAGTTGATCAACTTAGAGTTGAAATAGAAAGTTATGCATTGACTAATACATTACCAATACCACATAGAACTGGTTACGATTTTGCAGGATACTATGTAGGAAATGACAAGTTAGATTACAAGTGGACATATTTCAATACTAAAGAGACAGTAGTAGATGCTACTTGGGATCCACATCATTACAAAGTAAGATACAATGGAAATGGAAATGATGTTGGTCAGACAATGCCAGTAGACACTGCTACTTATGGAGAAATTTATAAGATAAAAGGAAATAGGTTTACAAAGGCTGGATACATCTTTGATGGTTGGACTTATAATGGAAATGATTACATTGAGGATCAAGAAGTATCTAATCTTACAGATGAGGATGGAGTAACTATTACATTTACAGCTAAGTGGCGTGGAGAAGGTTATGATATAGTTTACTATGGAAATGGTGGTACATCTGCAGGTGCTACAAGTTATGAAGAAACCAACATTCCATATGGTGAAGATCATAAGTTACTTCCAAATACATTTACTAACAGTGGATATACATTTAATGGTTGGGCATTATCTACTAATTCAATGGTAGTATATGCAAATGAAGCGACTATAAGTAAGGCAGAAAAGTTCAAATCAAAGATTGAATTATATGCTATGTGGATACCTACATCAAGTGACAACGGAACATTAGTGCTTTATGGAAATGGCGGTACTATCAACGGTGTATCAACTCTTACAATGTACTTTGAAAAAGATCAACCAATTTCATTTGTGCCAAATACATACTTTGAAGCCCACATATTTAGAGAGTGGACAGATACAACAGGTGCTCATAGTGATATACCAACAACTTGTAACTTTACATTATTAGAGCTTACAGCAAATTGGGATGAAATAGACTATAAAGTAAGATATCATTCAAATAATGGTAGTGGAGATTATGTCGATAGTGCTGATATTAAGTACTCAGAGAAGTTTGCTATAGCAGATGAAATATTCACATATGGTGGACGCAAACTTAGATATTGGTCTTATAATTCAACTGATAATACAAAGGCATTTGACTTGAGAGCATCAGCATCAATGCTTACTAAGAAGAATAAAGATATAGTTCACTTATATGCGGTATGGGAAGGCGAGAGTTATACTATCACATTGAATGGTATAAATCCAAATACTGCTGATGTATCAAGTAAGTCATATGTATATGGTGAGAAAGAAAGAATTCCATTGATTGCCGAAAGTGTTGGAGAGTATATATTCAATGGATGGACTACAACTAATGGATCTAAAGAAGTTAAATACTATAATAACCACATTGCTGATAATATCTATGACATTGAGACAGCAACATTAGTAATAGATAATATTAATCTCTATGCTATATGGACTAAGTCAAGTGAGACAGCATATGTAATATTTAATGGTATGGGCGGAACTATCAATGGTGCAAGCAAGTTTAGAGTACCTATAGCAACAGATGGCAAGATACCATATCCAAATAAAGCTGATGTGAAGAAAGAGGCAAGTGAGTTAGTTGGATGGAAAGATGCTTCTGGAGCAGTATATAATAAGCAATATGCAGACTTTACTGGAGAGAAAGAATTATTTGCTGATTGGGTAGAGGGTACATATACAATTAAGTATATAGCTGTAAATGCAGATAATAATACTGTACAAATACCACCTGAGACTCCAAGATATAGTCAAACTGTAATAATTCCAAATGATACTGTACATACAAGACTTGGATATAAGTTTGCAGGTTGGGATGAAAGTGAAGAGGCAAATACAGCAGTATTTAAACCAAATGATCAAGTAAGTAAACTTGCTAATGTGGGCGAGACAAAGAACTTATACACAGTATGGGATGAAAAGGAATATATTATTAACTACTATAGTGGTACAGAAAAAGTTGCTACTGGAAGCTTCACATACATGGGAAGCACAACAATTGAAGCAAATCCAAATGTAAAAGATTGGGAGATTGATAAAGGATATATTTATACAAATCCAACTGGTCAAGTTGTGAGATTTACTGCAGGTCAAATTGTTGGAAAGGATAATTTCGTAATCACTGAGACAACTACAGAGTTTAACTTATATGGCGAAGTAGAGAATAAGGTTTACGATATTGAATTTGATCCAAATGGTGGTACATTCCCAGATGGAACTACTACTATAAAGACTGCAACAGTAAGTTATGGTGAGAGAATTAGATATCCTGAAAAACCAATAATGCCACCTAAAGAGTTTATAGGATATACAGTAGATGGCAAACTTTATAGAGAAGAAACATATCAATTTGCAAGTGGCAAGACATTCATAGCTACTTGGGGCAATGCAAGTGTGAAGGTAGAATTCGAAAAGAATGCACCTATATCACCAGCTGGAGTAGACAATATAGTAAATGGTGAGATGGCTACATTGAGTGTGACAGTTGGTATTCCAAAAGCATTACCAAATAACAATTATACAGTTACTGGTTATACATTTATTGGATGGGCAACTGCTTCATACACAGCAGTAGAAGCAGAGACAATGAAGAGAAATAGTTCTCCATTAATTATCAATAACACTATACTTATAGATTCTTCAGATGAAAGAGTAGTTAAATTATATGCTCTTTGGGAAAGAAATAAAGTAAGAGTTAACATTAAGCAAAATGAGGATAGGGCAAATATTGTTGACCCATATGCAACTACATCATATGTACTGTTTGATCAGAAATTGGCTGATAATGAGTTATTCAATACTATGAAGATTAGACCAGGATACAAGCCATTCACTGGCAAGTTCACATTAAATAAGATTGCCGATGCATATGATAGAAAGATGTTTGTTGGTGTCAAGGGAACAGATTACTATGATGTTGACACTGTAATTAGAACTACTGATGAGTTTACAGTATATCCATTGTGGCACAATGAAGAATACATAATTAAGATTGATTACCAAGGTGGATCATTAAATGGATTAAGTTCTACAAGCGTTACAGTTTACTATGATGCACCATTCTTCGTAAAAGGTACAACAAGTGAGCCAAGAAATCCAGATGGTACATTCATGGCACCAAATGCTACAATGTCTGACGTAAGTATGCTTGATTATTGGAGTATCGATGAGAATGGAACTATCAAGATAAATGCCAATACAATTTATAGTGATACAACTGTAAGAACTATTTATGCAAACTACAGAAGAAGAAATAGATTTACGGTAAGATATGAACCAAATGGCGGTTATGGTGCAGCGATGGAAGAATCTATATTCATTGAAGGATTGGCACAGCCATTGAGAGCAAATACTTATAAGAGAGCTGGAAAGTCATTCTCTTATTGGGAATATAGAGTCGGAAGCACAGTAATGGCAAAATATGGAAATGAAGAAGTGATAGTCGCACCACATTCAATGACATTATATGCAGTATGGAGCAACGGTGGTGGCTCTGGTGATGGACCAAGTGGCGGCGGCGGTGGCGGAAGAGATAAGCAAACTATACCTGCACAGGCTCTTCCAAATCCTGAACTTAAGCCAACAGATGGATTAGGCACAGGCAATAATCCAACAGTTGATTTCGTATTGGATGTAACTCTTCCAGTGGGAACAGATAAGGGAGTATGGGTATATGATGTTGCAACTGATGATTGGGGATATAGAATTTCATCAGAAATGCCTATAGCTAAGACTCTCATTGGATTAGGATTAGAAGGAAAGAACTACAAGTTAGTTGATGGTGGCAAGAACATACAATTGATATCTGGTATATATAAAGCTCACTATAATTCAGAAATTTATTATTTCGCATTTGATGAAGATGGAAAGATGATGACTGGATTTGTGGAGACTAAAGCTGAAACTCATAAGTATACATTAGATTTGAATACTGGAAAGTTGGTTGATGCAGGAGCTATAGAGGCAGCTAAATATTACTTTATGGAAAGCGGAAAGTACAAGGGTGCTCTTTGGAATCAAACTATAACTATCGATGGTGTAACATATAAGTTTGATGAGCAAGGTAGAGTAATAGAGGAAATCAAAGATATAGTTGATGAAGCTGGTGAGTGGGATTATGATCCACAAACAGATACTTGGATGTATGCAGAGAAAGATAGTTTCGGAAATAAACAATATTTGAGAAATGGTGCATTTGCTATACCAGTACAAAACAATATTCGTTACTATGTATTTGATGAAAATGGTAAGATGAAAACTGGATTGACGCAGTTCCAAGGTAAAACTTATTACTTACAAGAGACTGGAGCACTTAAGGGAAGTGTATATACAGGACCTGTAATACTTGGAAATATGTATTATAACTTCGATGGCACAGGAAGCCTTGTATCATCAATGACTTTAACTCAGGCTTTCTCACTTACTCAGATAGATCCATCATTTGGAAATCAGATAATGCAGGCGATGACTGCTACACAATCAATGAATTTACTACCAAGATAAAAAGAGGCGCTGGCTAAGGCCAGTGCCTTTTGATTTGCAAGGACCTTAAAAACTGCTGTTTTTTGAATTGATAAAAAATGAGTTTTAGTGTATAATGTTATATAGTATGCGGATATGGCGGAATTGGCAGACGCGCCAGATTTAGGTTCTGGTGGGTAACCGTGCAGGTTCAAGTCCTGTTATCCGCATTTGTTATATAATATTCTTTTTTAAAGAATGATAACTTAGTTTATGGGCGAGTTATGCGAGCCCTAAGTTTTGGTGTGCAAAGGAGAGATTATGATAGGAATAATAGGTGCGATGACGCCAGAAGTTTTAGATTTGGTAGGCAATATAAGTGATTGTAAGAAAGAAACTATTAGTGGTATAGATTTTTATAGTGGCACTATAGGTAAAAATGAAGTAGTGGTAGCAAAATCTGGCATTGGAAAAACCTTTGCCGCTATGTGTTCAGAGATAATGATTTTAAAATATCATGTTGATGAGGTAGTACACATAGGTATCGCTGGAGCATTGAGTGAGAAACTTGGTATAAAAGATGTGGCTATTGCTTCATCAGTTGTACAGCATGATTTGAATTCAATACCATTTGATCCAAAGTATGGTTTGATAGAAGATTTAAATATGGTTGAGATACCTTGCGATAAAGAAATAGTAAATAAGATTGCAAAGTGTGCAGAAAACTTAAATGTAAAATATTTGATAGGTGTTATAGCTTCTGGAGATCAATTTATAGATAATGAAAATGAGAAAGAAAGAATAAAGAAAAATTTTAATGCAATTGCAGCAGAGATGGAAGGCGCAAGTACTGGACTTGTATGTTATGTCAATAAAGTAAAGTTTTGTGTGTTGAGAGCAATGTCAGATAAAAGTGATGAGAATGCAGAAGATGATTACTATAGTCAAAAAAAGATTGCATCGGATGTATCTACAAGAATTATTCTTTCATATTTAAAAATGTAGGAGCTTAAAGTACAAATATGATAAATTTTGATGAAGAAATAAAAAAATTTGAAAAAAGTCTCGAACCTGATCAGATCGATGATGCATTGACTAAAGCAGACATAACAGACATGAACGACATAATGCTCAATATGTTTAAAAATGCAACAAACACTAAGAGAAATTAGAGATTTAGGATTATAGTGAGTTAATATCTAAGGGTGATTTGTCACAAAGTAATTATTTATGACTTCGTATTTCGAAAGAGAAAATAGGCAAATATCAAATAGGTTTTATAATTTGGCACTTGATAGAGCAGAGTCAAGAGATCTTTATGGTGCAAGTATATTGTTAAAGAAAGCCCTTGCATTTAACAATAAAAATATCAATGCAAGAAATTTACTGGGGCTTATTTTTTATGAAGAAGGTGCTGTAACTGAAGCAATAGTTCAGTGGCTTATAAGTAGAGATATGCTTAAAAATGAAGGAAACCCTGCTAATGAGTATTTGGTTAAAGTACAAGAAGATGAGGACACAGAAAAGTTTTTTCAAAGCGTGAAATTATATAATGCTGCACTTGATGACGTGAAGTATGATAGAAGTGATTTAGCAAAGTTAAAGTTAAATAAGGCAATTGAATTAAATGAGCATAATGTAAAAGCAATGATGCTTTTGTCACTTATATTATTACAAATGGAAGATCATATAAGGGCTGGTGCATATTTATTAAAATGTCAAAAGATAGATAAGGGCAATCAATTTGTAAATGAACACATGGAATATGTGTTGAAGAATACAAAGAAGAATGAGGTCAAAGAAAAAAGAATTCAAAATATATATTCTATAAAGAAACTTGAAGCCGATGATGCAATACTCCCCAAAAGATATATCAAATTATCTGAAAATCAAAAAGTAATATTTGTGTTGATAGGTATAATAATAGGTGCATTATCTTATTCTTTGTTGATAATGCCACATAATAATACTTCCGCAGCACTATCTAATCAAAATGAAGTAATTAGATATGCAGAACTTGTCAACGATCAAAATAAAATAATTAGAGACATAACTATAGAGAATAATCAATTAAAGACAGATTATGAAGATGCAAGCACAAAACTTAAAGCATATGAAGATCAAAACAAAGTCTTTACATCACAATATGAGACATTAAATAGTATAATTAGTGATTTCGATAATGGATATATAAGTAGAGCAGCAAGAAATTATGTTGAACTTGATAAAGATGCTATAACTGATGAGACATTGGTCACATTGCTTAATCAAGCTCGTTCAAGGATAGAGGGCATCGGAGCAAAGAGACTTTGTGAATTAGGTACAGAGAGTTGGAATGGTGGCAACAAGACAGCAGCAATATCATATTATCAACTTTCGCTTAGTATCAATCCTGATGATCCAGAGACAATGTTTTTGCTTGCAAGGCTTTATCAAAATCTTGAAAGATATAAAGAGGCAAATGAAATGTTTGATAAGATTATAGCATTGCACCCACAATCAAATTATGCTCGTAGAAGTCGTGAGGCAAGAGGATATTAATGGAATATACTATTAAAAAATTAGGTAGTATTAAATCAATTAAACTTCCGAAGAAGAAGTTTTTTGGAAGGGATTTGGATGCGAAGAAAAGGGAACGAATTGTTGAAGACAGTTCTAGCACCCATCAAACAAAAAAGAGGAAGAGAAAGATAAAATTACATATAATTAGAAAGATTTTGGTTGCGCTATTTGGCATAGGATTGCTTTGTATGTTTTTTGGCTTAGGCGTGGTGAAAGGTATACTTGATAGCACACCACCAATTTCAAGTTTCCACTTTGGACCAAGAGCATATGCAACTAAGATAGTAGATAGAAATGGAAACCTAATGGACACTCTTATAAAAGAAGGTTCAAACAGAGAAAGAGTTAAATATGAAGACATACCAGAAAACTTAGTAAATGCTTTTGTGGCCATAGAGGATAGAAGATTTTGGGAGCATAGAGGTATAGACAAGGAATCAATATTTAGAGCAATATATGGTATATTCACATCAGATTCAAGCCGTGGTGGTGGTTCAACTATTACTCAACAACTTATTAAAAATGATGTATTTGATTCTGCTTTACATGAAAAAGGCTTTGAAAAATATGTTCGTAAACTTCAAGAATTGTATATAGCATATCAATATGAAAATCAAGAAGAAATTAATGGCGAGAAGGTCAATAGATTAGAATTAAAGAAACAAATACTTACTGATTATTTAAATCTTATAAACTTAGGTGCAAATACTTTAGGTGTGAGAGTGGCAGCAAGAAGATATTTTGACAAGGAAGTTTCTGACTTATCATTGAGTGAATGTGCAGTTATAGCAAGTATCACAAAGAACCCCACAAAGAATAATCCTATAACTCATCCTGAAAATAATCAAGCAAGACAGCGTCAAACTTTGAAAAATATGTTGGCACTTAATTTGATTACTGAAGAAGAGTATTACGAGGCAGTGAAGGATGATGTCTATAGTAGAATTAAAAATGTAGAGATAAAGAGTGAGAATGTAGTATCGGTTTATACATATTTTACAGAATCAGTAATAGATCAGTTGCAAAAAGATTTAGTTGAGAGACTTGGTTATACTCCAACTCTTGCCATGAATTTATTGTATTCAGGTGGGTTAAAAGTTGAAACTACTATGGATCCAAGTATTCAAAAGATTGTCGATGCAGAGATTAGTAATGAATCAAATTACTCAGTGAAAAAGTATTCCATAGATTATAGATTGTCTATAAGACATAAAGATGATACTCAAACTCATTATTCACAAATAGATGTACACAATTATCATACAAATGTATTAAAAAATAAAAAATACGATGGACTATTTGCGACAAAAGATCTTGCTAAAGAGTTTATAAATAGTTTCAGAGATTATGTAAAAAAAGATGGAGATGTGGTGGAAGCAGAGACTTTAAACTATTTCCTTGAACCACAGGCTTCATTTGTAATTATAAATCACAATAGTGGAGAGGTTGTGGCGCTTTCTGGTGGTAGAGGAGAAAAGACTGTATCAAGATCATTAAATCGTGCTACTGTGACTAAGAGACAACCTGGAAGTACATTTAAGGTTTTGACTGCATTTGCGCCTGCCTTAGAATTGTACAATAAATCACTTGCTACTACATATTATGATAGTGAATATGTATATACAACAAAGACAATGAGCAAGACATTTAAGAACTGGTATTCGTCAGGATATCTTGGATTCCAAAACATTAGAGCAGGCATTGTGTATTCATTAAATATAATTGCACTAAGGTGTCTGATGGAGACAGTAACTCCGGAAGTAGGTGTGCGTTATGCTAAGAGACTTGGCATAACTACACTTGATGAAGTGGAAGATGCAAATCCTGCATGTGCTCTTGGTGGACTTACATATGGTGTTACTAATTATGAACTGACAAGTGCATTTGCTGCTATAGCAAATGGTGGTAATTATACTAGACCTATCTTATATACCAAAGTATATGATCAAAATGGTAAAGTTATATTAGATAATACTAAAAAACAGACAACAAGAATTATGTCAAAGGAAAATGCATATTTACTTACATCTGCTATGGCTGATTCAATGGTAGGTGGAAAAGCATTTAGTAGTTCAAATATGAATATAACACCTACTTCAACCCGTGCATGGTTTAAGGGCATGTCTCTTGCAGGAAAGAGTGGCACCACAACAAACAACAATGACGTATGGTTTGTAGGATATTCCCCATATTATACTGCTGGTGTATGGGGTGGCTGCGATGAGAATCAATCATTGCAGGACACAAAAAAGAAAATTAATAACGGTGGTACTGCATTCCATAAAAATATATGGCGTAAAATAATGCAGACAATACATACTTCTTTAAAGGATACAAAATTTGATAAGCCAAGTGGCATTATAGAAAAGAGAGTTTGTAGAAAATCTGGGTTACTTGCAAGTGATGGTTGTAAGAGAGATTTAAGAGGTGATTGTACTTATACGGAGTATTTTGTAGACGGCACACAACCAAGGACAAAATGTAATATACATAGTCAATTTGGCACAATAAATATGCCAAGGAAATATGCTGATCAAGTTTCTGATGATACAAATTATATAACACCAAATATGGATGTGGTTCCTATATTGCCTGATACAACAAATTTAACACCATCAAGCAATATAATAATAGCGCCACCATCAGTAAATGCACCAAATTAGTATAGAGATGAATAATAATCGTAGGATTTTTCGCTACGTACTCAAAGGAGAATATTAATGAGTAAAAGAATTAAAAGATGGCTTAAATGTTTTGCATTGATAATAGGATTATTTTTGTTCGCTTGTAGCAATGTAAAAGTTGAAGACATAGCAGAGACAAGTGTAAGCGAAAGTGAAGTATCTGCAGAAGCAAAAGAGAGTGAGAGTAGTTTTGGTGAAGAGTTAACAAAATTAGCTGGCAATGTTAGAACATTATCAAAATATAGTTTGCCAAAAGAATCAGAAGAGATACATGGTTTTACTGTACAAGCAATATATGATTATCCTGAAAGAAATGCAAAGGTTGTGTTATTTGAACATAACAAGTCTGGGGCAAAAGTGCTTTTAATTTCAAATGATGATGAAGATAAGGCTGCAGCTTTGGGCTTTAACACTTTGACATTTGACAATAAGGGAATACCACATGTGTTTGAACACGCTTGCCTTGGAGGATCAGAAAAATATCCAAATGCAAATTTGTTTAATGAGGCAGTCAATAGAACATACAATACATATATGAATGCTTTAACTATGCAACATGCTACAGTGTATCCATTTTCGTCATTATCAGATGTGCAGTTGTTTGAATTGTATAAGTTTTATATGGATGGAGTTTTTAATCCAGATATTTTAAGAGAAGATAAAAACTTAGAGGCAGAAGCATATAGATATACATTAAATAATAAAAATGAAGACATAACTTTAAACGGAGTTGTCTATAGTGAGATGTCTGGTGTCGAAGCCAATATTGGTAATGTAGCATATTATAATTCTTTAAAGACGATGTTCAATGATAGCTTTATGGGTATGACTACAGGTGGAGAAACTGCTCACATAACTGAAATTAGCAATCAGGAATTAATAGATTTTCATGACAAGTATTATCATCCAAGCAATATGGTAATTATGCTTTATGGTGATATTGATTATAAGAAGTACTTAAAATATTCAGACGAAGAATATTTACGCAAAGTTGAGAAAAAAGAAATTGAAAAGTCAGACCCTAATTACAAAGTACAATATGGTTTTAATATAGTAAAGCATGATTTCCCAGCTTCAGAAGATGCTGAGATTGAAGAGCAAACTATTATTGGTTACAATGTAGTATGTGATGGAATGAGCGCATACGAGAGTGGAACTTTTGAATTGGTATTAAGCGCTCTTGAAAATAGTGATGGACCTATAAAGACAAGGTTATTGGAAAGATTACCTAATGCGTCTTTTTCTATAGAGAATAGCCTATTTATGCCTAAACCATTCTTCACATTAAGCTTTAGCAATGTGGATGAGAAAGATAGTAGTGTTATTAAGGAAATCGTTGAAGAGTCATTTAATGAGATTATAGAAAGTGGCATCAAAGAAGATATATTGGAAGACACATTAAACTATAATGAATTGGAATTTGAGGAAGAAAAAGATTCTCATGGTTTTGCTAAAAAAGCAACCTTGTTTTTCGCAAGGGTTTTTTCCTCAAATGGTGAAGATATACTAGGATATTTTAAACATGATAAGGCTATAAGAGAAATTAGAAATGCATACGAAAATGGTATGGTTAAAGAACTCATAGATACTTATTTGAGCAAAAACAATGCTTTTTCAATGGATATAACTACACCAAAAAGGGGATTGCTTGAAGAGAAAAGCAAAAAACTCACAGAGAAATTAAAGAATAAAAAGGTAGCAATGTCTGATAGTGAAATTAATGAACTTATAAAAAAGACAAAGGAATTTGATGCATGGGTACTTGATCAAGGGAAAGTCTCTTTGATTGACAAACTACGTGTAGCTACAATTAGTGAATTAGATGAGTATAGAGCTAAGTGCTATGCCTACGAAGAAAATATTGAAGGAATAAAGTTTATAAGAAGTGAGATTGATGATATTAAGTACAATCGTTTTGATATTTTATTTGATATTAGCAATTTAAATAGTGAAGATGCGATGAAATTGAACTTTTTATCATCTTTGCTTTTAGAGTTACCAACTACTAATTATCCAGGACAAAAATTGAAAGCAGAGTTTGGTAAATATACTTCGTATAGCAGTGCAGCAATATATGTTAACCAGTACTATAATGGTGGATTTGTACCATATTTTTGTTTCAGCTATAAATTGCTAGATAAAAATTTGGATAAAGTATTTGAATTGATGAAAGAACTTATGTATGAAACAAAATTTGAAGATGTAGAGATAGTAAGAAATGAAGCTTTAATAAGTTTGAATAATATTAAGAATTACGCATCGGTAGAGCCAAGTGATTTGGCTGATGAAATTGTCAATGTTAAGATTAATAACGATTCCTTATATGAATTTAATTTGAATGGTGTTAAGTATATTGATTTTTTGAAAAAAGTATCACAAATGAGTGATGATGAAATTAGAGAGTTGCTTAAAGAGTGTGAAAGAATCTATGAAAAAATATATAATTCTTCTGGATTAGTTTGCAATGTAATAGGCAATTTTGAGACTGTAAAAAATATAAAGTCAAAAGTTTTGGATTTGTCGAAAGATTTTAAAAGAGAAAAAATTGTGTTTAACGAAGATATAGCGACAGTGAGTGAATTAAAAAATAAAACTGCGATAGTTTCCACAGGTACCATGCAGTACAATTACATTGTGACACCTATGATTAGAGATGATATTGAGTATACAGCAAAGTATGTAGTTCTTGGTAGAATTATCGACGATAAGATTTTGTATCCTGAGTTTAGAGTAAAGAGATCATCTTATGGCGCATATACATCTTTTAGTAGATTTGGTTCGTGCGCATATACATATAGAGATCCAAATCTTAAAGAGACATATAGCGTATTTAATGATTTACCAAAACTCATTAAAGGACTTAAATTGACAGAAGAAGAGCTTGATGATTATAAGTTGAATGCATATGCAGCCTTTGCATACCCTCTTACTAAAGTTGGAGCTGCAACCGTTGCTATAACAGAGGTGCTTAACAAAACTGATGAAAAAAGACCTGATAGATATATTCGTTATATGAGAGAAATTAAGGATATGAAGATAAGTGACATTAAAGAGTTAAGTAGTATTTTTGACAAGATGATTAAGGATGGCATATATGTTACTGTAGGTGGCAAGGAAGAGATTGAAAAGAATAAAGATATGTTTGATGAAATTATATACGATTATGTTAAGTAAAGGAGAAAGGCAATGAAAAAAATAGTATTAAATATAATGTTAGTAATAATGTCAATTGGTTTATTTGCGTGTGGAAGTAAAAGTTCAGCAAATGTTGAGACAAAAACTGAAAACTTAGAGAGTAAGAGAATAAAGGTAGTAACTACTATTTACCCAGAGTGTGATTGGGTGAATAATATAATAAGTGGCAAGGAAGATAAGTTTGATGTAAGCATATTGATGACAAGTGGTGTTGATTTGCATAATTTTAAGCCTTCTGCCAAAGATATACTTGATATCGGCACAGCTGATTTGTTTATATATGTGGGCGGTGAATCTGATAAGTGGGTAGATGATGCAGTGAGAACAGCATCCAACAAAAATTTAAAGACTATTAATTTGATGGAAGTATTGAAGGATAAAGTTAAAGTAGAAGAAGAAATTGAAGGTATGGAAGAGGAAGAACATCATCACGAAGAAGGTGAAGAGCATGCTGAAGGTGAAGAAGAGATAGAGTATGATGAGCATGTATGGCTTTCATTAAATAATGCAATAACAATATGCAATGAGATAGAAAAAAATATAGTAGAGCTTGATGCACAAAACGCAAGCATTTATTATTCAAATCTCGAAAAGTATCTAAGTGTGTTGAGATTACTTGATGAAGGCTATAAGAGCGTGGTAAATAGTGCAAGTAGAAAAGTAGTATTGTTTGGGGATAGATTTCCATTTAGATATATGGTGGATGATTATGGTATAAAGTATTTTGCAGCATTTAAAGGTTGCTCAGCAGAAACTGAGGCAAGTTTTGAAACTATAAAGTTTTTGGCAGATAAACTTGGCGAAGAAAAATTACCATATGTATTAAAGATAGAAAGAAGTGACGATAAGATAGCAAGAGCTATAATAGATAATAGCACAAATAAAGATGCACAGGTTGAAACTATGTATTCAATACAGGCAGTGAGCAATGATGATATAAATGCTGGCGAAACATATTATACTTATATGCAAAAGAATCTTGAAGTATTAAAAAAGGTTTTGAATTAGTAAAAACTTGTTGGTATATATAAGAGTAATTGTAACTAATGTAGGGGTAAGTTTTGTGAGCCAATATAGGAGAAGAAGTGCAAATAGTTTGTAAAAATTTAAAAGTTGGTTATGAAGGTCAGGTTGTAAGAGACAACATTAATTTTACTGTCGAGAAGGGCAACTATCTTTGCATTGTTGGTGAAAATGGATCTGGCAAAAGTACACTTATGAAAACCTTATTATCACTTCAAAAGCCAATGGGTGGAAGCATAGAATTTGGGGATGGATTAAATGCTAATGAGATAGGATATCTTCCACAACAATCGACAGTTAAAAGAGATTTCCCAGCTACAAATTTTGAGATTGTCTTATCTGGTTGCCTAGGACACAACAAAAATAAATTCTTTTATAGTGCAAAGCAAAAAGAAATGGCATTGAATGCAATGAAAGAACTTAGGATAGATGGATTTAGAAAAAGATGCTTTAGAGAATTGTCTGGAGGACAACAACAGAGAGTTTTACTAGCAAGAGCACTTTGTGCCACAGAGAAGGTGCTATTACTTGATGAGCCAGTAGCAGGACTTGATCCAAAAGTAACCGCAGAAATGTATGAATTAGTTAAAGAGTTAAATACTAAACGTGGTATCACGATTATAATGATATCACATGATTTAAATGACGCATTAAAATATGCTACACATATATTACATATAGGAAATGATATCTTTTTTGGGACAAAAAAAGAATATCTAAATAGTGAGATTGGAAAACAGTTTACATCTGAACTTAGAGACAATATTATATGTGAAACTTGTGGTAAGAAATTATGATAGAAACTTTACAATTATATTTTAGTTATCCATTTGTGCGATATGCAATGATCGTAGGAGTTTTAGTTGCGTTATCGTCATCTCTTCTTGGGGTAACATTGGTATTAAAAAGATTTTCATTTATTGGAGATGGACTTTCACATGTGGCATTTTTGGCAATGGCAGTTGCTGCAATATTTCAATTTACAAATAATATGCCACTAATTTTGGCAGTTACAGTTCTTGCGGCTGTTGTAGTGCTATGTATGGGTGAAACGACGCTTTTAAAGGGTGATGCGGCTATAGCGATGATTTCAGTTACATCTCTTGCACTAGGATACTTATTGATGAATGTATTTTCTACATCTTCAAATATATCTGGTGATGTGTGTACAACATTATTTGGATCTACTTCAATACTTACACTTAGAATGGAGCAAGTTATACTTTCATCAGTTTTATCTATAGTGGTAGTAATAATATATATTTTATTTTACAATAGAATATTTGCTTTGACATTTGATGAAGACTTTTCAAGAGCAGTTGGGGTAAATGTAAGCTTTTATAATTTTGCGATAGCAGTAATCATAGCAGTTATAATAGTGCTTGCTATGAATTTAGTAGGATCATTATTGACATCTGCCTTGATTATATTCCCTGCACTTTCTACTATGAGAATATATAAAAGTTTTAAGGCAGTAGTTATAAGTGCTGCAGTACTTTCTGTTTTGTGTGCTGCTATAGGTATTATAGTTTCTATACTTGCTGGCACTCCAGTTGGGTCAACTATAGTAGGTATAGAAATCATAGGATATATAATGTGTGTAGTAGCGGGGAAATTTATATAAGAACGCAATGTCGATAACTGAGTTACTATGTTAAGATTCACGAGCCATAAAAAGTGTAATTATGAAAGAACTTGAACATCCATATAAAAGTGAATATGTAATATCAAAGAAAAAGCAAATTAAAAGATTGCTTTTAGAAGAGAAAAACAATTTTACAAATATAAAAATTGCTATACTTGCTGGTTCTACTGTAAATGAGGTTAAAGATTGTCTAGATTTATTTTTACTGAATAATGGGATTAAAGCAGATTTTTACATGTCTGAATACAATAGATTCTATGAAGATGCAGTATTTGAAAATAGTGAATTAGAAGAGTTTGCGCCTGATATAGTATATATATTTACTTCATTTAGAAATATTAGTAATGATGTAGATATGTCGATGAACGAAGAGGAGATTAATCATAGATTAATTCTTGAGTATGATAAGTATAAAAATATATGGCAAAACATAAGTGATAAGTATAAATCTATAATTATTCAAAATAATTTTGAATATCCAAACTTTAGGATTTTGGGCAATAAGGATATATCAGATAGTCATGGCTTTTCAAATTACTTGATGAGATTAAATGAAAAGTTTTACGAGTATGCAAGAAATAACAGCAATTTTTATATTTGTGATTTGAATTATATAGCAGCGAATTTCGGATTAAATAAATGGCATAGCGAGAAATTATATGCATTATACAAGATTCCTTGCGATGTGATGGCTATGCCGGACATAGCATTTAATGTAGCGAATATAATTAAATCAATATATGGCAAAAATAAGAAGGCATTGGCATTAGATTTAGATAATACTCTATGGGGTGGAGTTATTAGTGAAGATGGTATTGATGGCATAAAGATTGGTCCTGAAACTGCAGAGGGTGAGATATATTTAAGTTTTCAAAAATACCTAAAAAAAATTAAAGATTTAGGAATTATATTAAATGTAGTTTCGAAAAATGATGAAAGTGTAGCCTTAAATGGCATAGACAATACTGATGGCGTTCTCAAACAAGATGATTTTGTAAGTATAAAGGCAAATTGGGATACCAAAGCTGATAATATCAATGCACTCAGTAAGGAACTAAACTTGGGAGCGGATTCATTTGTATTTGTTGATGATAACCCTATGGAAAGGGATATCGTTGCAAAGAATGTAAATGGTGTTGGTATTATAGATGAAAGCTTGCCTGAAAGATATATAAATGCCATTGATAAGTCAGGATATTTTGAAATTACAAACTTTGTAAAAGAAGATTTAGATAAGTCAAAGAAGTATAAAGAAAATATAAACAGAGAAAAAGAAATTTCTAAGTTTGTTGATTATAAAGATTATTTGATGTCACTTGATATGAAGGCAATAGTGAAGCCTTTTGAAAGCAAATATTATGAACGTGTATCGCAGCTATCAAATAAATCCAATCAATTTAATCTAACCACAAAGAGATATACCATAGAGAATATTAAAAGTATAGCAGAAAATGATGAATACATTACATTATATGGCAAGTTGCTTGATAAGTTTGGCGACAATGGCATAGTATCTCTTGCAATTGGAAAGATTAATGATGACGAATTGGACTTAGAATTATTTCTTATGAGTTGTAGGGTACTAAAAAGGGATATGGAATATCTAATGCTTGATGAGATCGTTAATGCTTGTAAAAAAAGAAATATAAATAGAATAGTTGCAAGATATTTAAAGACAGAGAAGAACGCAATGGTCAAAAATTTGTTAAGCGATTTTGGTTTTGATAAACTTAATGAAAATGAAAATGGTGACAGCGAGTGGGAACTTAAAGACTTAGTCAATTATAAAGCAAAGTGTAAATGTATAAAAGTTGAGAGCTAATCATGCGAAAGGGGATTTATGTCAAGAGAAGAAGTTATAGCAAAAGTTACAAATGTATTTAGAGATATATTTGATGATAACAATTTAACTATCAATGATAAGACTACAGCAAATGATATAGAGGGTTGGGATTCATTAACCCACATTACTTTGATATCAACTATAGCTGAAGAGTTTGGAATTAATTTTGATATGTCGGATGTAGTTAAATTCGAAAATGTAGGGGATATGATAGATTCTATAATGGGGAAGTTATGCAAGTAGACCATATAGGTTATGTAGTTAAAAGCATAGAGAAATCCGTGATGGAGTTTGAAAAATTGGGGTATGCAAAGAACTCTGATTTTTTTATTGATGAAAATAGGAATGTAAAGATTCAATTCATTAAAAATAATGAAACTGTGGTTGAGCTTATTGAGCCAATGAATGAAAACGCCGATGCATATGCTTATTATAAAAAAATCAATAATGGACCATATCATATATGTTATAAGGTAAAAGATATAGACAATAGTATAAAACAATTTGTGAGAGATGGTTATTTATTAGTGAAAGAAAAGGAAAAAGCCATAGCATTTGACAATAAATGTGTTGCTTTCTTATTTAAAAATGCTATAGGTCTCATAGAATTAGTTGAAGAATAGAGTATTAAAAAATTTGATTTCAGTTTTAGCATTTATAGTATTTGCTGTGTTTTTAGCACAAAAGTTTTATGATAATTATAAATTAAAACTACAAGTTGTGCAGATTAATGAAGAAACAAGTGTTGAAAACTCAACTGATGTATTAGATGCTACGATAGAAAATGTTGATAGCACTGAAAAAGAAGTTATAACCAATGATATTTTAGATCCTTATTACACAATTGATAATATAGATTTAAATAGGATATTGAGTGCAAAAGATACGGAGATTAAAGAAAAACTTGTTAATCTGCTAAATAAATTTGCTGTAAGTGACTTAAAAGAAATAATCGGACCTGAAAGATTGGCGTATATTAAATTACTTGATGGGATAAAGATAGTTGGAGACTCTAATGTAAGACATTTTGATTATTATCATACATTAGAAGCTGAACACTATAAGCCATATGCAGGGAAAGATTTGAAATATCAGACAAATCATGTAAATGAGTATGTTGATGAAAACACCAAGGCAATAATATTTTGGAATGGATACAATATAGCATTTTATGAAGATGCAAATGATTTTATAAACACTTACCAAAAACTTTTTGACAAAGTTAAAGAAGTAAACCCAAATACAGAAGTATATGTGTGCTCTTTGATGCCTGCTACTGAAGAGGCGATAGAAAAAGATAGGGTGGGGGATGTTGTTCACAAGATATATAGAGGAAAAGAGTTTGACTTAGCATTGAAAGAACATTTCAAAGATAAATATATAGATATTAAGTTTATTGGAAAGAAAGAATATTATGGCACTGATGGCATACATTTTATGCCTAAGTTTTATTATATGCTTGTTCCATACCTTGCATATTATTTGAGTCTTGAATATTAGGGGTTATAGATGGTATTTAGTAGCATAAATTTCATATTTGTTTTTTTGC
Source organism: uncultured Eubacteriales bacterium (assembly GCA_900313535.1). Classification (GTDB taxonomy): domain Bacteria; phylum Bacillota; class Clostridia; order Lachnospirales; family Lachnospiraceae; genus UBA3633. The sequence goes on along the minus strand of OMRR01000115.1, from coordinate 1,494 downwards.
CTTTGTTTTTAATTAGTTATTATTTGATAGATAACAAGTATAAAAACATTTGTATTTTGTTATATAGTATAGGATTTTATGCCTATGGTTGTATCGACAATCCACACTATGTGTTGATATTACTTGTTTCACTATATGTAAATTATATTTTTGGACTATTAATAGAGCGAAATACAAGCTTTCGTGGATTTACATTGTTTGTAGCAGTATTATTTAACGTAGCCATATTATTTGTATTTAAGTATTTTGATTTCGTGATAGATATTATTAAATATTTAAATAATAGTTTTGAGTTTAGAAAATTAAACTTGATTTTACCAATAGGCATAAGTTTTTACACTTTTCAGATATTGTCGTACATTTTTGATGTATATTATAAAAAGACAGTGGCAGAGAAAAATTTTATAAACTTATCAACATATATAATTATGTTCCCTCAATTAATTGCAGGCCCCATACTTAGATATACTGATGTAAAGAATGATATTGATAAAGATAGAATAGTAGGGTATAAAGATTTATTTGCAGGGATTAGAGTTTTCATAATTGGACTTGCTAGCAAAGTTATAATTGCAAATCAATTAGCGGGAATACAAATTGATGCAAATGTGTTTGAGCCAAGTGCCATATCACCTGCTACAGCTTGGCTTGCATCCATAGCTTATGGACTGCAACTATACTTTGACTTTTATGGATATTCACTTATGGCTATAGGTCTTGGCAAGATGATAGGCGTAAGTATAATGAAAAACTTTGATGAACCATTTAGGGCAGTTACTGCAGGAGAGTTTTGGAGAAGATGGCATATCAGTCTTGGATCATGGTTTAAGGATTATATGTTATATCCGATACTAATGTCAAAGAAAATGTCAAAGTTTAAAGAAATTATAAAAAAGATTTTTAATAATAAAAATTTTGCAAACTTTATTAGTAATCTTATAGCTATGACCTTGGTATGGTTTACAACTGGTTTATGGCATGGCGCGAGTGTGAATTATGTATTGTGGGGACTATACTTTTTAGTGTTTATGATTATAGAGCAAATGTTTCTTGCTAAGTTCATCAAAAAGCATAATATATTTGGGCATTTTTATTTGATAATAATTGTGATAATGTCGTTTACAATTTTTTCAAACGAGAATTTATCAGCACTTTGTATAAAATTAAAGAAAATGTGGACCTTTACAAGTGATTTTATGGATATAAATTGTTATAATATCTTTAAGACTAATTTAAAGGCAATCTTATTGGGAGTATTGTTTGCTACAGGTTTGCCACAGTATATATATAATAAAGTAAAACACATTCAAGTACTTGATATTTTCATTATCGCCTCAATATTTGCTTTAAGCATATTTTTGATATATATGGGATATAATGACCCATTTATGTATTTTAGATTTTAGTGATGATTAATATAAAGAAAATTTGCATAGTAATAAGTTTATTGATTATATCAATAATGCTTTTCGCTTGTAAAAATGATAAATCCAC
>OMRR01000116.1 GCA_900313535.1 uncultured Eubacteriales bacterium | reverse complement strand
TTTATAGTTATTAGCATACTTTTTATTATGAAAATCTGATATAAAAACTATCTTCGCTTTTGACTTATTTTTATCATTCTTTATGCTAAAAGTGTTGATTTTACAAAGGCTACACTCTATTTTTGATATAACAAAAATTATAAAAAAGAGAGAGAAAATGATTATAAAAAAAATTAAAAATTTTGAATCTAAAAATTTCAATATTCTTATTCCTCTTTGCTAAAATATAACTATGATAAGTTACGAACCTTTTTATAAAACCTTATCCAAAAAGAAAATTACACAGTATCAATTAATCAACGACTATCTTATACCAAGTGGCACTATAACTAGAATTAGAAATAATCAAAGCCTTACACTTAAAACAATTGAGACATTGTGTAAAACTTTAAAATGTTCAATAAGCGAGATAGTATCTTTTGTATAGATTACATAAAGCGCCTAATTACTTGAGTTACCCTTGATCTGCATAAGTAATTCTTCAATTCTTTTAGACTTCTCTGCAGAATCATCAATGTAAAAAGCTATCTCTGGTGTTTTTCTCATGTCCATTTGTTCAGCGATAACATGCCTTACAAAGCCACTGGCATTTTTCAAACCAGCCATCACTTCTTTCTTATCCTCTACTTCTATCTGCACAAAAACTTTACAGTGCGAAAAGTCTCTTGAAAGTGATATTCCTGTAACTACAGCATTGCCAAGAACTCTCTTATCCTGAATCTCAAAAGAAACTACTTCTTTCACTATCCTTTCAACTTCAGCACTGATCATATCATGTTTATATGGTTTGTTATTTTTCTTATCCCTCATAATCTATTTTCTTTTCTTCTACTACATATACTTCCATAGTATCATCTACTGCAAAATCACTAAATCCGTCTAATACAACTCCACATTCAAATCCAGCTTTAACTTCTTTAGCCTCATCTTTAAATCTCTTAAGTGAGAGTATAGCACCATCAAATATTACATTGTCGCCTCTCTTTAATCTTACTTTTGCGTTTCTTCTAATTTCTCCATCATTAACAAATGAACCAGCTATATTACCAACGCTTGATGCCTTAAAGATTTGTCTAACTGTAAGATTTCCAATGACTCTTTCTTCATATACTGGAGCAAGCATACCTTTCATTGCCTTCTCTACATCATCTATAGCATTGTAAATGATATTGTATAATCTTAAATCAACTTTTTCTTTCTCTATGATTGATTTCGTATTTGCTTCTGGCTTTACATTAAATCCTATAATGATTGCATTAGATGCACTTGCCAAAGTAACATCTGATTCATTGATATTTCCAACGCCTTCGTGTATTACTTTAACTACAACTTCATCATTTGAAAGTTTTTCAAGACTATTCTTGATTGCTTCAGAAGAACCAGCAACGTCCGCCTTCAATACGATATTAAGTTCCTTAAGTTCTCCTGCCTTTATCTGATCGAATAATGCATCAAGAGTTACTTTATGTTTACTCTCTTCAACAAGTTTGATCTTATTTTCAGCGACAAATGTCTCTGCAAATGACCTTGCACCCTTCTCATCATCAAAGCAAATAAATGTATCTCCTGCCTGTGGTACATCATTAAGTCCTAAAATCTCAACTGGTGTTGATGGTAAAGCTTCTTTCAATCTATTTCCATTTGCATCAGTCATAGCTCTAACTTTACCAAAACTCCTACCCATAGCAACATAGTCACCGACATGTAAAGTACCTTTTTGTACAAGTATTCTCGCTACAGGTCCCTTTCCCTTATCAAGCAAACTCTCTATAACAATTCCTCTTGCATTTCTATTTGGATTAGCTTTCAAATCCATTACATCCGCAGTAAGAAGTATCATTTCAAGCAAATTATCTATACCAATATTCTTCTTGGCAGATACTTCACAGTAAGTTGTCTGGCCACCCCAGTCAGCAGGAACTAATTCATATTCAGACAATTGTTGTTTAACTCTTTCTACATTTGCCTCTGGTTTATCTATCTTATTTACTGCAACTATTATTTCTACATTTGCTGCCTTGGCATGATTTATAGCTTCTACAGTCTGTGGCTTTACACCATCATCTGCTGCAACAACCAATATAGCAATATCAGTTGACTTAGCACCTCTAAGTCTCATAGCTGTAAATGCTTCATGACCAGGTGTATCTAAGAATGTGATTAATCTATCTTTTACTTTTACTTGATATGCACCAATGTGCTGAGTGATACCACCAGCCTCTCTTGCTATTACATTTGTATTTCTAATTGTGTCAAGTATAGATGTCTTTCCATGATCAACGTGTCCCATAACTACGACAACTGGTGGTCTAGTAACCAATGTACTTGGGTCTTCCTCTTTTTCTTTCAATAACTCTGCTATAACATCAACCTTTACTTCTTTCTCACACAAAATATCATACTCAACAGCTATGTTTTCTGCTTCCTCATAAGTGAGCTCAGTATTTACATTAACTATCTTACCTTCAAGGAAGAGTTTCTTAACTATAATTGCCGGTTGCATCTTAAGTCTTGATGCCAAATCCTTTATAGTAATCATATCTGGAATAACTATTGATTTAATCTCATCCTCTGGTCTCTCTGGCTTTGGCTCTGGCTTTTGGAAAGCCCCAGCACCTGTCTTTGTCTTAGTTCTTACCTTCTCATCCTCACTATATGTAAGTAAATTCTTATTATACTTATCAAATTTGTCTTTGCCACCTTTTTTGTTTTGTTTCTTTGCCTCATTATCTTTTGCATACTTATTTTCTTTTTTCTTCTTGCCAGTAAATTTATTATTTGTGCCAGTGGCTATACTTGCATTTCCAGGATTAAATGTTGTCTTTATATTTCCACCATTAAAATTAGAATTTCTTTGCCCCTGTGGTTTATTGCCTTGAGGTCTATTTTGTCCACCATCATTTTTCTTAAATCCTGGCTTATTTCCTTGATTGTTATTTGGGAATTTGACATTAAACTTTCCGTCATTTTTCTTTTGAGCATTAGGCTTTTGCTGATTGTTCTTCATGTCGGCTTTGTTTACATTCTTTTCTTGCTCAGCCTTTCTTCTTGCCTCTTCTCTCTTTCTATTTAACTCATCAATTGTGCTTTGTGGAAGTGGTCTACCATTTGCAGGTACATTTGCCTTCTTGACCTCATTAGTTTGGCCTTGAATTTTAATCTTTACTTTTTCAGTATTTCCCTTAGCCCAATCTATACCTGATTGTCCACCAAGTTTACTGTCATCAGTCTTTACACCACTCTCTGTTTTGACACTGCCAGTCTCTGTTTTACTTTGATCTTTTTTATTCGCATCATCCTTTGCAATATCATCACCACTCTTTATAGTAGTAGGTCTCAAAACATTCTTTTTTGGCATATTAACTTTTCCCTTTTGCACAAGGGATTGTATTATTTTCTCGCCATCACCAGTTATCTTATTGGTGATCTTAGTAGCATTTTCTCCAGCATCAGTAAGAGCTTTTTTTACTTCATCCACAAACTCTTTATTTTTCGTCAAATCAATACCTAATTCTAACAACTTATCCTTAATTGTCATTATATCCTCCGAAATGCATTAAACAATTATTTTCTTCTATACTCTACTATTCTTCAGCTGAATCATTTGCCTCTTCTTTAGCATCTTCTGCAACATCAGTTTCTTTTTCCGCTGCTTCTTGCTCCGCTTTTTCTTTTTCTGCCTTTTCTAATACATCTTTAAATTTAGCATGATCATAATCTACACCAAACTTATCATATATTCCTTGAGCAACTGCTTGAGATTCAGATTTGATATCAATCTTATACTCAGTTAATTTTGCTGCAAGTCTTGCATTTTGTCCTTCTTTGCCAATGGCAAGTGACAATTGAAGATCTGGTACTACTACAAGTGCTGCCTTTGCATCCTCATCTGCTACTATGATAGTTGACTTTGCTGGCGATAAAGCATTTCCAATAAAGTTACTTATATCCTCATCCCAATTCACAATATCTATTTTCTCACCATTTAATTCATCAACAACTGCATTTACTCTTATACTATTTACACCAAGACATGAACCTACTGCATCTACATCTGGATTATTTGAGTACACCGCCATTTTTGTTCTTGAACCAGCTTCTCTTGCTATAGACTTTATAACAACTGTACCATCTTTAATTTCTGTTACTTCTTGTTCAAAAAGTTTTCTTACAAGATTTGGATCTGTTCTTGACACTTTTATTTTTGGTCCTCTTGATGTCTCAGTAACTTCTTGAATATATACTCTAATCCTTTTATTGAACTCCAACTTTTCTTCCTTAATTCTATCTGAATCAAGAAGTATACCATCTGTTCTTCCAAGGTTTATATTGAAAGCATTTTTTAATCTTCTGCTAACAGTGCCAGTAACTACTGTACCAACCTTTTCTTTAAACTCATTATATAAAGAACTCTTTTCTTGCTCTCTCAATTTATTAATAATAAGTCCTTTAGAGTTTTGTATAGCAATATGGCCAAGGTCAATTCTTGGTGCTTCCACATACACTCTATCCTCTACCTGAGCATTTTCATCATACTCTCTGGCATCACTAAGCTTGATCTCAGTCAAATCATTAATTATTTCCAAATCATCTGGTATAACTTCTTTTGCAAGGAATATTTCATAATCATAACTATCCTCATCAATAACTACATTGATGAAACTTTGATCCTTTTGCAACATTTGTGCAAATATTTTATCACCTTTTCTATTTGCATTTCTCACAAGGTAGTTGCGATATGCATACTCAAGTGACTCTTTGATTGACTTTAAAATCAAAGATTTATCAATATTTTTCTCCTTTTCCAATAATTCCAATGCATCTTTTAATTCTCTATTCATATTATTCCTTCCGGCCAAAAAGCCTTAAAATTATTTCCTACTAAAACTTAAGGAGCGATTACTCGCTCCTCAACGATTAAATTATAGCATTTTTTATAGAAAATGCAAGATTTTTCAAGCTTTTTTAGTAAAAAACATCGAAAATCAAGCATTTAATAGCTTTTTTAATTCAATAAGTGGACCATCATTATATACATCTGACACAATCTCTGTCGCATGCTTTTTTACATTTTCACTCGAATCTGCTACCACATACGCAGTGCCACACTCATTTAATAAAGGTATATCATTTTCACTATTGCCAAAACCAACTGTCTCTTCTTTTTTTATATTTAAAAGTTGCTGTACATATTTTACACCCTCACCTTTTGTGACACCAAGTTTTGTAATATCAAACCAAATAGAGCCTGATTGCATTATACTCAATTCATTTTTATACTTTTCCTTTAGAGGTGCAGTAATTGTATCAACTGGATCCTTAGTCATAACTGTAAGTTTCGTGACATCCTTAAGATATGCTTTTACATCATCTACTATGTATCCAACCTCATCAACATTTGAAAATACATTTTCATTAATATACTTATCTCTATGTTCAGTATAATAACCTATATCATTTGAGAGAGCAACTTCACATCCTGCTTCATCATGAAGATAATCAAGTAGATAACTCACTGTTTCCTTATTTAAATAATGTTTAATTAACGCCTTGTCATTATAAAGTAAAGTTGCACCTGTATCAGATAAAATGTACGCCTTATCTTTTACAGAAGGTAAAAGTTTTCTTATGTTGTTGGCGTGGCGACCACTCGCAAGAATTACATTAATCCCTTTGTCAATCAATTTTGAAAACACTTTGTCATACTCTGGGTTAATATCAAAGGTACCCTCTGGCACTATAGTGCCATCTAAATCACTCACGATTAATTTAACCATTTTTTCTCCAATCCTTGTTTGCTATGTTTTTGTAATACACTCTATCATCAAATGGCAACTTTTCAATCAATTCTCTCTCAAAATCATCATAACCATTTAAAACATTTTTGTCGCTCCTTATTTTACCTATATCGATCAACTCATAATCATTATCATTTATTGAATTTCTCTTGACAGCCTCAAAATGAGTTTTACCAAACCTACCCACTTTTTTCACTATATCATATTGCTGATTTTCTTTGCTACTTGGGTCATGAAGAAGTATTATATTATTTTCAATTAAGTACTCCCATATCATTTGAATTATACTGTCTTCTGATATTTTAAATGTCAACTCTTTCTCAATCTGGCTTATGGGCTTTCTATTGTTAAACTTTGCGATAACCTCATTTTTACACGCAAAATCCTTCACAAAATGGGATAAATTTTTATTAAAGTACTCTTCCACAGGGATAATTATATCACATTTTGCTTAGATTTTATAGGTGCATCCTATTGTATTTAACACACCTAAAAACTGGCGGTCGCAAGACCGCCATTTTATTGCTTTTTCAAAAGATATCTATACAAACCATCTTTATTGCAGTAAAAGTATATGCTCTTTATACCTGCAATTTTAAATCTCACTTCTGCATTACCTTCAGGATATAATTTTACTAATTGTAATTTATCACTTGATACTGCAGCCACAAATGAGATGTAATGCTTTTTAATCATCTCATGATTTATCTTTACAAAGTATTCATCCTCGACAATACTCACGTCTAAACTATGCTTGTCATCACATTTTTCACATTCTAAAGGACTTAAACTTACGCCATGACAACTTACTGCCAATTCACCAGTGCTTGTTATTACATTGCCACATATGGGACATACATAAAACTTTATCTTTTCCATATTTGAAGAAACATTTGTGTTATCAACTGTATCTCCGGAAAATAATTCGGTTATTGATACATTAAATATTTTTGCTATATCTTCTATAAGTGTGATATCTGGATACCCCTTGCCAGTCTCCCACTTTGATATTGATTTATCTGTAACTGATAATTTTGATGCAAGTTCACTCTGTGTCAGCTTATTCTTTTCTCTAAGTTTCTTAATAGTTGATCCTATAATATATTGGTTCATAACATTACCTCCGTAAATCATTATACAGTATACTATAGATATTTCAACCTACGGAAAGTAGAGAACTTGCAGTACCTGAATTTAATTAAAAAAATTATAAAACCTCTCCATCGCTTCTTTAGTTTTCTCAATTGTATTGAATGAAGTAAATCTAAACCAATTCTTGCCATTTTTACCAAATCCTGCACCTGGCGTGCCTACAATGCCAACTTTGGTCAATAGTAAATCAAAAAACTCCCAAGACTCCATATCATTTGGGCACTTAAACCATATGTAAGGTGAATTCTTTCCTCCGGTATATGTCATACAGAGTTTGTCAAAGGTTTCACTAATTGTTTTTGCATTCTGTCTATAATAATCTATGTTTTCTTTAATTTGTTTTTGTCCCTCTTTAGTAAATATTGCATTTGCACCTTTTTGAATAATATATGCTACTCCATTAAATTTTGTAGTCTGCCTACGAAGCCACATTTTATTTATACTAGTATCAGCTTTTAAGTTTTTAGGCACCACTGTATATCCGCATCTTGTACCTGTAAATCCTGCTGTTTTTGAAAATGAACAAAATTCAATTGCACATTCTTTAGCACCATCAATTTCATAAATACTTTTGGGGAAATCATCATCCACTATAAAAAATTCGTATGCAGCATCATACAAAATAATTGCATCATTCTTTTTAGCATAATCAACCCACTTTTTAAGTTGATCTCTATTATATGCTGCTCCTGTAGGATTATTCGGAGAACAAATATATATTATATCGGAATGTGTTTTATCATCAGGAAGTGGCAAGAAATTATTTTGCTCATTTGCATCTGCATATATTATCCTTCTACTTGCCATTGTATTGGTATCTACATACACTGGATATACTGGATCAGGCACCAAAACTATATTATCATTACTAAATAAATCTAAAATATTTCCAAGGTCACTTTTTGCACCATCAGAAATAAATATCTCATCTAAATCTACAACCACATTGTTACTTTTATAGTAATCTTTTATTGACTGCTTCAAGAAGTCATA
>OMRR01000149.1 GCA_900313535.1 uncultured Eubacteriales bacterium | reverse complement strand
CTTAAGTAATTGTTTTCTCTTACCAACCATCATGAGAAGTCCACGATTTGAATGGAAATCTTTTGGATTTTTAGCAAGGTGAGCATTAAGCTCTGCTATTCTTTCTGTAAGAAGAGCAACTTGTACTTCTGTACTACCAGTATCAGTGCCATTCTTACCATACTTTGATACTATTTCAGCCTTTTTCTCTTTTGTAAGCATAATTCCCCCTATAATTTATATCGTCGTAACCCACAGCAATCGTATATAGGATTTTATCGATAACCACAGGAAACGCAAGGTATATTTTACCATATTTATATAAAAAGTCAATGAAATTATGCAATTTCTACTTAATCTGGTTTTAATATTAGAAATAAAAGGGACGGGGTTTATTATTGTCATAAAAGGGACACTGTTCAATGGTGGCACTATTACTGCAATATTTTACCCCGTCCCCTTTATTTTTTTAACTGCAGATATAACCTGTGAAATACATATCAAAGATATTGGTATAATTCCTGTATCTTTTCTTCCCCAAGCAACACCTAAAGCACCAACAGACATTATTGTCAAAAAACAAGTTATTATTCGTTCAAATCTTACACTACTCTCTAGATATATTTTATAATACTCACTTTGATATTTTACTTCATGTAAAAACTATAAAACTCTTCTTCCATACTTTTAACCCTATATATTTATTAATTATTTACATTAACAACGTATTTTAGATTGCTATAATTAGTATTTCTTATCAAGTACCAACTCTCTCTTTTCTTTTAGATCATCTTTACTAAACTGCCAATTTATGTCTTTAGCAAGTTCATTAATTTTCTTCTTTAGTAATTTTTCTTTAGATTTTAGCGCACTTGATAATATATCTTTAGATTCATTTAAATCTTGCTTTGTGATTTCATTCTTATCAAAAAGTTCCACAATTTGTTTATTATATGTATTGTAGATGTTATTCATGTTTCTGATATACTGACCTTGTAAATCAATCAGCAACTTCTTATCAACATCTTTTGAAACTATATAGTTTCTAACATCAAAAACTTTTTCTTCTATAAAATTATTTAATTCTTCAGCGAAATCGTTCTTGATATCTGCAATCACAAAATTTTTGGTGTTATATGCTAATGAAAATGTGGCGATTTTTGTATCAATTAAATCTTTAACTTCTATGTTGTTCTTTCTTTGCACTACACCATTAACTACCCACTCTCCATTCTCATTAACTTTATAGCCATCAGGAGTAGTACCATTCTTGTACATGTGACCTAAAACATTAAAATAATAACATTCATACAATCCGTCATTGTTTAAGTCGAGCCATTGCCAGCAAGATTTATAGTAATCTTTATTATTGTAATAATAGTGGTTATCTTTGATTGATAATGAAAATGAAGCAAAACATAATAGTAATACAAAAACTAAACACATTATATTAAATTTGCTAATTCTAACTTTCATTTTAAAAACCTAATTGCATAGTTACTAACATTATCACTAGGCATCCTATCCCTTATACTCTTCCACCATGTCTTTGTGGAAGCATCTATACTACATATTCGTACTAAGTTTTACTACAAAATTATATCACATTAAATGTAAGGCCTTGAATAAGTATATATTATTCTATTTAAATACTATTATACTGATTTATTTAGTTCTGACCATATCCTAATGGTGGCGTATTATTAAACTCTTCTTCTGTTGCCTCTATAAATTCAATTTTTGTAAATTGAGCTTTATCGTTTATGGAATATTCAACTTTATAATATTTTATCCTTCCATCATTATATATTAGTTTATAATATGGGAAATGAACATTGCAATCTTCTGTTGGTTCTTGTGGCTGATTTATTATTTGGCATTCAGCAGACTTCGGTATATCACCCCATTCTCTCAAATCTACATCCCTATCATCATCAACTCCACCATTATTATAATAAATCGGTCTGAGTAATACTTTTATATAACCTTCAATATCATATTCAAATATAGTCATTGGTCTGTCTAACCTTTGAAATGTTCTTGAGTCTACATCATACGTCTCTACTATCTCGCAGTCATCTATCTTACCATCATCAGTCAACATAAGTTTATATACAATCCTTGTCCTATAATTCTTTCCAGTATCAACTTTCCACCAAATTTCAAGTATTGCTTCATCGTCTTTTTCAACAGAACCTGCATTACTAATTAAAAATGAATCACCAATATCTGGGTAAATATCCACAGCATTTTTATATTTATGGAAAAATTTATCTGTAAAATAGTCATTAAAATATT
>OMRR01000118.1 GCA_900313535.1 uncultured Eubacteriales bacterium | reverse complement strand
TGCTGGTGGCCGGAATCGAACCGGCACGGATGTCACCATCCACAGGATTTTAAGTCCTGGGCGTCTACCAGTTCCGCCACACCAGCAGCACTCACATATTATACATAAAACATTATTTATTTGCAAGTACTTTTTACAAAGTTTTATCTATATACCAAAGTCCGCACTAAGTCTTGTAAGCCAATTTTTAATGTCTTCCGGAGTCGTATTTACATTAAATTCCATACCACTCATTACTCTCACACTATCATTTACAAAATTAGTCATATACTGATCTATCTGCCCTATATCACCATTTACACTAATCGGAATTAATGTAGTATTTTTTACATCTTTCAAAAATGTATATACTACCTTTGGTGCATTCTCAAGCCACACAGGAAAAACAAGCATTATAATCTCATAATTATCCGCATTTATATTTTTAATCTTTGGCAACTCACTTATAGCATTACCATCTTCTATCTCACTTAGAGTAGGAATTTCTATGCCTACGGCATCTTCATAATGTGTATCATCAGCCCTTTCTACATTTTCTTCAAATAAATAATAATCATCTTCCATTCTAATCCTTGATTTTGGGTTATCAACATCTAGATCTGCTTCTGTATATTCCTCCATTGGCTCAATCCTTATCAAGTCTGCATTAGAAATACTTGCTACCAAAGTAGCCAACATTTCAGCACTATCGTTTAAAGAAAAATACGCCACTGCAACCTTTTTCTTTTTTACATTCTTTTCAAAATCATAGATGTCTGTTACCTCTACCTGTTTATCAATATAAGATGTCGGTTTCTTTTCCTCTTTTTTACCACAGGCTACAATAAGAGATAACACTAATCCCAATATCACTGAAACACTAATGATTTTTTTTAATTTATTGTATATCATATCATCCTCCCTAAAGTTTTATACTTTTTCTGCAAAGTCCATAGTTTTTTCTATATCATTAACTGTAAATTTCTTTTTATTTAACTTTTTCTTTTCAAAAACACTCATACCTTTTTCAATAAAGTCTGCTATATCAAGATATTTAATTTCTTTATTTAAAAATCTTTTTACAGCTACTTCATTTAATGCATTGTATACTGCTGGCATAAGTCCACCAATCTTTATTGCCTTATATGCAAGTGCAAGTCCTTTAAACGTTGTGAGGTCTGGTTTAGCTATACTTATCTTATCAATCTTGCTCCAATCAACTTCTTTTTCATTTATAAACTTTCTATTTTCTTTATATAGTGCATACTCAATTGGTATTCTCATTGATGGTACACCCATCTGTGCTTTTACTGCACTGTCATTAAATTCAACCATGCTATGAATGAGTGACTCTCTCTGCACTACTACTTCTATCTTGTCGTACGACATATCAAACAAATGATGTGCTTCCATTATCTCAAGTCCTTTGTTGACAAGAGTTGAACTATCGATAGTAATTTTTCTTCCCATAGACCAGTTCGGATGTTTTAATGCATCTTCAACTTCTATGTTTTTAAGTTCATCTCTTTTCTTTCCAAAGAATGGTCCACCAGATGCAGTGATAATAATTTTTTTAATTGCATTTTTCTTTTCACCAACTATGCATTGCCATATTGCTGAGTGCTCACTATCAATAGGTCTTAAGTCAACTTTATATTTTTTTACAAGTGGCATTATTATATCACCTGCACACACTAGACTCTCTTTGTTGGCAAGACATACAATTTTTTTTGCCTTCACTGCTTCTATAGTTGGTTTAATTCCTATCATACCTACTACAGACACAACTACCATATTTGCATCTTTAAGTGTGGCAAGTTTTATAAGTCCATCCATTCCAGAAAATATTTTTGCATTGATTTTTTTCTTTTTGCAAATGTTTTTAAATTTATTTGCAACATCTTCATCATATATCGCTACATATTTTGCTTTTGTAATCTTAACTTGCTTCTCAAGTTTCTCTATACTCTTATCACAAGATAAAGCAACTATCTCTTTGTCTCCGACAGTTTTAATTACATCAATTGTTTGTTCTCCTATACTTCCTGTAGAACCAATTATAACTACCTTATCCTTTTTCATATCTCTTCCCTCTCTATCCGCACATCCATACGGGCGAGCTATGCGAGCTCTCATAGTTAACTATGTATACAACTTTTTCTTCTTAATCAAACTATGAATTACAATTCCTATATACACACCTAAGCAATTTAAAATAATATCATCCACATCTGTCACCCTTGGCATAAACATCTGTGTCAACTCTATAAACAAAGTATAACCTAAACCAATTAACATCACTTTCCCATATGATAGATTCCAAAGTTGTGGAATGCAAAAACCCATTGGCACAAATAATATAATATTTCCTACTATGTTAATTAAGAAGAATACTATATCACCTTTTAATATTGTTTCGTTATAAATATCTCCTAGAAATTTAAATGGTACAGGATTCATTCTATGCATTCCTTTTTCTATAACATGTATACCATTAAAGTCTATTACAAATTTTGGAAGTATTGCTTGTGAGGTGAGAGCTATCATATACAATAAAAATATTATCATTATAATTTCTCTTTTTTTATCATTTGTATTGCATTTAAGTATTTTAAATCGCACCAAATAATAAATTGGTACAAGCACTAGCATAATTATAAAAATATTTTTAAAGTATTCTCTTATTTCCCACATAACATATCTTTAAAAATTTCAATAGGAAACCCGACAACATTATCCATACTACCATCTATACTTTCCACAAAATCAAATTTTTCATCCTGTATTCCATAACTACCTGCTTTGTCGTATGGTTTTCTTTCATCTACATATTTTTCTATCTCTTCATCTGATAATTTTTTAAATGTCACATAAGTTGTATCACTTTTTGTTTCGTATTTACCATTTCTACATATACATATCGTAGATATAACCATATGCCGCATGCCCGATAATGATTTTAAAATTTTTATTGCATCATCTCTATCTTTAGGTTTTCCAATTATCACTCCATCATTCACAACTACCGTGTCACAACTCACAATGATACTCATTGGAGTGAAGTTTACGATTTCTTCATATGCAGCCCTCGCCTTCGCCATAGCACACTGATTTAACAACTCTTCACTATACTTTTCTCCGATTATATCCTTTTCGTCTGCGTTAGGCACATAAATGTCAAAATCAAATCCTTCTCTCTTAAGGATTTCTTTTCTTCTCTCTGATTTTGATGCAAGTATGATGTGTGGTTTCATTATTTTCCTACCACAGTTCTTTTTACCATATCTATTGCTACACTC
>OMRR01000148.1 GCA_900313535.1 uncultured Eubacteriales bacterium | reverse complement strand
GCAGGAAATGATTTTACT
This sequence comes from uncultured Eubacteriales bacterium, assembly GCA_900313535.1. Classification (GTDB taxonomy): domain Bacteria; phylum Bacillota; class Clostridia; order Lachnospirales; family Lachnospiraceae; genus UBA3633. Next base: position 7,919 of record OMRR01000148.1, on the reverse strand, counting down.
ATTTTTGGTGGACACATGGTAAATGGTGCTATGCCAGTTATTGCTAAAAAAGGAACTGAGTGGAAGGGTGTTGAAAGTTTGGTAGGAGAGAAGGTAGCTATTAATCCAAGTTACTTTGCATTCCCTGGTGCACTTATGGAAAAAGGTTATGATGATCCACTTCATCAAGTAGAGTGGGTTACCTTTGGTACCTATGATGATGCGCTTGCTGCAGTTCAAAGAGGAGAAGTTAAGTATGCTCTTATGGGAACTGAAAAGAATTATCCTATATCACAAATGGACGATATAGAGATAGTATCTTGGCACAGTGAAGTAATGCCAAATTATAGTTGTTGCCGTATGGAATGTCAAACAAGTTATTTGAAAGAAAATCCAGAAACAATAAAAGCAATAATTAGAGCACTTCTTAGAGCACAATGCTATTATGAATCACATAAGGATGAGGCAATAGAACTTACAGCAAAGAAACTTAATACAACTACAGAATTTGTTGCAGCATATATGAATAATCCTCATTATTTTGTATCAGTAGACCCTCTTAGAAATCAAGTTAAGAGAGCATGGGGAATACTTGATAAGACTAATTTCTTAGATGAAAACGCAAAAAATATAAATATTGATGATCACATCAATACAACTTTATATGAAGAAGCGCTCAAAGAAGCAAAAGCAAAATATGGAGCTGGAAATGAAGCTTTCTACGAGAAGATGGAAAAGTTCTTTAATGAGAATGACAGATAAGATTTTTTCATAAAAGAGATTTTACAAGAAATCTCTAAACTCCAAAGAATGTTGGTTTAAGGTTTAAGGCTTCGGCCTTAAACCTTGACTGGCATTTTCTAAGTTTTGTGGTGGCGAGTTGCACGAGCCCTCGTAGCGGCAAGCATTGTGAGCCTTTGTAGGGGGAACTTTAGGAGCCATAAATAAATATATGAGCAATTTAAAAAAATCTATAATTAAATATAGTATAACAGTAGCAATTATAATTATATTAATTGCCATCTATGTTTATACTACAGAAAATGGTATTGCAAATCCATATTTTTTCCCAAAAGTTAGTAAGATAAAAAAAGCATTTGATGATAGTAGGGGCTTGATGCTTGAAAATCTTACGGCGTCATTTAAATTAGTTATCCCATCAATAATTATTTCATTGATAGTAGGAATTGGACTCGGTACTGCAATGGGATTAAATGAATGGGTTAGGGATTCACTTCATCCAATCATATATGCTTTTTCAGTTATACCTTCTATTTTATTGTCGCCATTTGTTTTGTTTTTGTCACCAAATATTGGAGTGGCATCAATCATACTTATAGTGTATAACACTTTATGGGCTACACTCTTTGCGACTATCACAGGTATAATGACTATAGACAAAAGGTATCTTGATAAGGCAAAAACTTTGGAATTAAGTGGTGTAAAAAAATTCTTTATGGTTATACTTCCTGCAGCAAGCCCATCAATTGTAGCTGGATTTATAAATTCTTTAAGAAGCACATTTGTTATGCTTGTATTTGCAGAAATGTATGGAGCACAAAGTGGTATGGGATATTTTGTCCGTATCAATTCAGAGTATGGACTTTATGATAAAGTGTGGTGCGGTTTTATATTTTTAGTTGTGGTATTAGTAATAGTTATGCAATTATTTGAATTATTAAAGAAATACATCTTAAGATGGACAATGTAATGTAGGGATGAATGTTAATTGTAGTGGCGAACTTTAGGAGCCCTTGTAGGAGCGAGTTATACGAGCCCACAATCGTAGGGGCGACGCACTGCGAGCCCGCCTTAAATAGTAATTGAACAATATGAGTATAAATTTTGACAAAATAATAGATAGAACAAATAGAGGTGCAAGGAAAATAGATTATCCGTTATTATGCGGTGAGCCAAAAGATGCTATTCAAATGTGGATAGCTGATATGGATTTTGAGACAGCGCCCTGTGTTAAAGATGCATTAAAAGACTTAGTTGATTATGGTGTATTTGGATATACAGACTTTGATAACAAGTATTTTGATGCTGTGATTTCTTGGTTTAAGAAAAGATATAATTATGATTTAAAAAGTGAAGAGATAGTTAGAACTCCCGGTGTGATATTTGCACTTGCTATGGTTGTAAAGGCATTTTCAAATGAGAATGATAGTGTGCTTATATTTAATCCAGAGTATGTTGCATTTAGAGAAGTGACGATTTTAAATAATAGAAAAGTAATCGAATCAAATTTAAAATTAGAAAACAATAAATATTATATAGATTTTGAAGATTTAGAAAAGAAGATAAAGGACAATAATGTAAAGATTCTCATGTTTTGTAGTCCATTTAATCCATGTGGTAGAGTGTGGACTAAGGAAGAGTTAATAAGAGTTGCAAGAATTTGCACTGATAACAATGTGATTATAGTGAGTGATGAAATACATATGGACTTTGTATGGGGGGATAACAAACACATTATATTCTTAGATGCATTAAAAGATGATAAGGACTTGTATGAAAAAACTAGCAGACTAACTATAATAAACACCTCTGCGAGTAAGACATTTAATCTTGCGGGACTTCAAGTTGCAAATACAATTATTAAAGATAAAAATTTGAGAGAAAAAGTTGAGGCGGAAATAGGAAAGACAGGTTATCATAGAATTTCTCAAACTGCTCAGGTAGCACTTATGGCCGCATATACTAGTGAAGGCTATAAGTGGACAGGTGAGTTAAAAAAATACATATATGAGAATATATTATTTGTAAAAGACTATATCAAAAATAATATCCCTAAAATTGAAGTTATTGATACAGAAGGTACTTACCTTATGTGGTTTGACTTTAGAAAATATGGATTGAGGGATGAGGAACTGCAAAAGAAACTGATATATGAAGCAAAAGTTCATCTAGACAATGGCCTAAAATTTGGATCACTTGGTGAAGGCTTTATGAGGATGAATGTGGCAACAAGCAGAGCAAATATTGAAGAAGCTTTAAATAGAATTAAAATTGCTTTTGAATAGTACTATCAATGTATTTTAAACTTTCGTAGGGGCGACGTATTGCGAGCCCGAAAGGAGAATTATGGCAAAAGAATTAACGTTACCACAAAAATTTGAAGAGTTTTCTGACGCAAGGAAGAATGGATTTTTAAAGGTTAAGGAATTAAAGGAACAAGGTAAACTTGTTGCTGGTGTTTTTTGTACATTTACACCTCTTGAGATTTTGGATGCTGCAGGCTTTGTATCTGTGAGTCTTTGTGGTATGAGTGCAGAGACTATACCTGATGCTGAAGTTGATCTGCCAAAAAATTTGTGTCCACTCATAAAATCAAGTTATGGTTTCTATGTATCTGATAAATGTCCTTATACTTATTTTTCTGATTTGATAGTTGGAGAAACTACTTGTGATGGCAAGAAGAAAATGTATGAGTTGATGGGGAAGGGTAAGAAGACGTTCATACTTCATTTGCCACAAAGTGAAGAAGAATTTGAAGTTGATGCTTGGGAAAAAGAGTTAAATAGATTTAAAGATTTTGTAGAAAAAGAGTATGGTGTAGAAATCACTGAAGAAAAGTTGAGAGAGGCTGCAAGGCTTAGAAATATTGAAAGAGTTGAAAGAAGAAAACTTATGGAGGTGCAATTGCAAAACCCTGCACCTGCACTGGGATATGATCTATATAAAACATTTGATGGAGTAGGTTTCTTGTTTGATGAGCAAGAGAGAATCAATAAACTAAAAGGACTTAGAGAAGAAATAGAAAAAACTGGTGATGCCTCTATCAATATTGGCAAGAAAAGAATTTTGGTTACAGGTTGCCCTATAGGTGGTGTGCTTGATAAGACAGTAGGTGCGATTGAAAAGAGCAATGGAAATGTAGTGTGCTACGAGAATTGCGCTGGGTTAAAGGCTTGCCTTAGACTTGTTGATGAAAAGTCTAATAACATGATAAGAGCAATAGCAGAAAGGTATCTTAGTATTGGCTGTGCTGTGATGGCACCTGATACTACAAGAATGAAAAACTTAAGAGAACTTGTTAAAGAATTTAATGTGGATGGTGTTATAAATGTCACACTTCACGCTTGCACGACCTATGATGTTGAATCAAAACTTGTAGCAGACTTAATGAAGGAAATTGCTATGCCATACATGTCAGTCGAATGTGACTACACCGCTGGGGATGAAGGGCAGTTGCTTACTCGCATACAGGCATTTATTGAAATGTTGAATTAGAATAAATAATAAAAAATAAAAGGAGAACATTTATATGGTAAAAGTAAATGGCATGGGTAAGAATTGCCCTATTCCACTTATTGAGACGAAGAAAGCCATCAAGGCACTTACAAGTCCCGACACAGTTGAAGTTATGGTTGATAACAACATGGCTGTAAAGAACATCACTAGATTTGCAAGTGATAGTGGTTATCCAGTAACAACTGAAAAGATAAGTGACAAGGAATTTAAACTTACTATTGAAGTGAAAGAAATCAAATCAGAAAAGGAGCTAAAGATGGGAGAAGAATGTTGTACATGCGGTGCTACTGATAACACAGGAAATATTGTTATAGCTATAGGTTCTGAGAAGATGGGATGTGGAGATGAGAAACTTGGTAAGAATTTAATGAAGGCATTTATTTATTCAGTTTCACAAGCTGAAGTTCATCCAAAGACTATGTTATTCTTTAATGGTGGCGCTCATCTTACTTGTGAAGGTTCACTTTCACTTGAAGATCTAAATAATCTTAAAGAACTTGGAGTAGCAATAAAAACTTGTGGAACTTGCCTTGATTTTTATGGACTTAAAGACAAACTTAAAGTTGGCGATGTGACCAACATGTATGACATAGTATCAACTATGGAGCAGGCAAGTCTTGTAATAAGACCTTAGGAGGGGAAAAGAAATGAAAAAAGTATTAGCAATTTTACTCGCATTTGCAATGTGTTTAAACATGTTTGCATGTGCATCACAAAGTTCTAGCACATCTGCTGGACAAGCAGTTGCTGAGACAACTGCAGTTGCGAAAGCAAAAGATGAATTTAAAGCAAACATTTTATTTTGTGGGTCAACATCACTCTACCCAATCCTTTCATCTTTAGCATCATCATTTACTGAAGAATATGTTACTTGGGATAAGGTTGATTCATCATTCCCAAAGAAAAACATATCTATCTATGTTGCACCAGGTGGATCAGGAGTTGGAGTATCAGCAGCAGTTGATAAGACAGCAGACTTCGGTATGCTTGCAAGAGATATTAAAGAAAAAGAAGTTGAGAAACTTGGAAAAGACTATAAGGATTTTGTAGTTGCTAAGGATGCACTTACTGTATCAGTAAACATGGAAAATCCAATAGTAGGAAAGATGGATAACATGGATTCTGAGACAATAAAGAAAATATTTAGCGGAGAGATAGACACTTGGGATAAAGTAGAATCAAGCTTACCAAATGAAAAGATAAATGTCTATATTAGAGATTTATCTGGTGGAGCCTATGAAGTTTTCCAAAATGTTATTATGAAAGATGCACAGGTTACTGGTTCTGCAACTCAATCAGCATCTATGACAGAGCTTGCTAAGAATATTGCTAATGACAAGTGGGGCATTGGCTATGCTGGATTTGGTGCATATAATAAAATTAATGCTGATAAGCAAGTTTTACAAGCTATGAAAGTAGATGGAGTTGAGGCTACAGCCGAAAATGTAGTATCAGGAGCTTATAAAGTTCAAAGACCAGTTATGTTTGTATCAGGTCACGTTATTACCGAAAGCGAGCAGAAGTTTATTGATTATATTTTCTCTGATACTGGAAAGAAAGTTGTAGAGGCTAATGGATATATTCCAGCATTTTAATGAATAGCATTACTGAAAAAATATTTAAGTATTTTACAAAGGCATTGACATATATTACTTTGTCAATGCTTTTGTTTGTTATATGCTATATAATTAAAGAAGCTCTTCCTATATTTATAGAAGTGAATCCTAAAGACTTTATCTTAGGTAAAGAATGGATGCCAATTGATTTTGGCTTTGGTACTAAATTTGGAATACTATATTTTATTTTAGGAACTTTACTTGTATCATTTATTGCAGTAGTTATATCAATGTTTATAAGTATAGGAGTGAGTTTGTTCTTGACAGTCAATGCCAATAATAGAGTGAGGAGAAATGTATTTCCGGTAATTGATTTATTATCTGGAATCCCATCAGTTGTATATGGTTTTATAGCTCTTGAATTGTTATCACCATTATTTTTTAGATTTGGTGTAAAGACGGGAAATTGTGTTTTACTTGCTGCTATAGTTTTGTCAATTATGATTACTCCATTTATGATATCTTCAGTGACTTATACATTCGTCAATTTGAAGAATAAATATATGGTGGCGATTAAGAGTTTGGGAGTAGATGAGTGGTATGGAGTGACTACAATTATAATTCCAAAAGCTATGAAAAAAATAATATTATCACTAATTCTAGCAAATTGTAGAGCTATGGGAGAGACAATGGCGGTAATGATGGTGATGGGAAATGCAATAGTATTTCCAACGATACTTGGCAAAGGAGAAAGTATTGCATCACTTATAGCTCTTGAAATGGGAACAGCAGTGAGGGGCAGTAATCACTACTACGCTCTTTATGCAGCTGGCTTAGTGCTAATGGTGATAGTATTAATAATTAATATAGTGTTACATGCATTTAGTAAAGAGAAAGAATAAATGAAAATAATAGCAAAAATAATTAAATATTTTTCATACATATCTTTTGTGTTTCTAATATGGGTTATTGTAAGTATTTTTATTTATACAGTATATAGAAGTCTGGGAGTAATAGACCTAAAATTTATATTTGATTCGCCAAGAGGTATGGTTTTGGGTGAAGAGGGAGGTATATTCCCTGCAATCATGGGGAGTATATGGTTTTCTTTTACTGCACTCCTTTTTGCATTTGTGCCAGCAATGTGTGCATCAGTATATTCAGTATTTTATTTAAAAAATAACAAAGTAAAAAGATTCATAAGTAATGTATTTGAAAATGTTGCAGCAATACCATCAATAATCTTTGGATTATTTTCTTATGCTGTATTTGTGTATATGCTTGGATTTGGAAGGTGCGTATTGTCTGGTGGTATAGCACTTGCTCTTATGATATTTCCATTTTTGGAAAGAAAATTTGAGAAAAGTTTTTTAGAGGTTGATAAGAATCTGTTGATAGCAAGTTATAATCTAGGTATAGATATACGAAAAACGTTTATGAAGATAGTGTTTCCTCAATGTTTTAAAGAGATAATATCTAGTGTGATACTTGCATTCTTATTTGCAATGAGTGCTACAGCGCCAATTCTTTTCACAGGTGGAGTTGCATTTGCGACAGTGCCAGATAGTATGATGAAGCCAGCAATGGCACTACCATTACATCTATATCTTATGATTGCACAGGGCTCATCACAGATTAATAGAGCTTATGGTGTGGCGGCAGTATCGCTAATAATTTTATTTTTGTTTAGTACTGTGGCTTATTGTTTAAGCTTCAAGAGAGACAAAAAGATTGATGGATAGAGGGACTTATATGGGAAATGAAATATTAAAAGTGAATAACTTAAATGTGTATTTTGAGAACAAACAAATATTAAATAATATTAATTTAACATTTGATGAAAATACAATTAGTTGCATTATAGGTTCTTCAGGTTGTGGAAAAACAACACTACTTAAGACAATTAATAACTCAATTGTTTTTGATAAAGAATTAAAAATAGACGGAACTATATATTTTGAAGGAAAGAATATCAGTGAAATAGTTGAGACAAATTTAAGAAAACAAATAGCAATGCTTATGCAGATGCCTATAGTTTTTCCATTTTCTATATATAAAAATTTAGAGTATGTATTAGATTATCATTTTAAGTTGAGTAAAAATGAAAAGAATGATAGAATAATAGAT
>OMRR01000120.1 GCA_900313535.1 uncultured Eubacteriales bacterium | reverse complement strand
TTTGGGGTTGCAGTAGGGTTGCACAGGGTTGCAGGGGTTGCACGATTTTTAGGGTTATGTGGTAAATTATGCTTTTTGAATGCTAAAAATTGCGTTAAACGGCTTTTTAAATATTAGAAAATTAAATAAGTAACAAATAGTTTATATTGACAAAGTGGACAAATTTAATAATAATATGTAATAGTAAAATGATAAGAATTATTTATCTAAAAATGTGAATTAATTTATGGAAGATTACAATAGTAAAAAAATTATAACTAATACTAAATGGGGAGTTTTGTTCAAAGAAGATAAAAAGTATTCTAAAATGAAATCAATCTCCATAAAAGAACTTTCCACTCTTCCTTTAATAGTTTCAAGGCAAATATCAAAATATCATTTATTTGATATTAAAAATTTTAATATAGTTGCTACCTACAATCTATTATACAATGCAAAACTTATGGCTGAAATAGGTATGGGATATGTTCTTTGTCTCAGTAATATCATAAATACTGCTGGGACTAATCTTTGTTTTATTCCATTAAGCAGTCAAACAAAGTTTAATTTAAATATTATTTGGAAGAAACAAGCAATTTATAGTAAACCTGTGTTGAAACTCATTGATTATTTAAATGGAAACAAAAAATAACCACATAACACTAAAAATCGTGCAACCCCTGCAACCCTGTGCAACCCTACTGCAACCCCAAAGTGCAACCCTAAGGTGCAACCCTGTTGCAACCCCAACTGCAACCCTATGGACATTTAAAATAATAAAAATTGAAAAATATGCTGACATAGCAAAAATGAAATCCCCAATAATCAAAGGAATTTTTAGATACTGTATCAAGCAAGCCATTACTTTGTTCACTGCAACATAGATTTTGATACAACAAAAAATCGCTAAGAATAAAAGGGACGGGGTTTATTATTGTCATAAAAGGGACACTGCTCAAGAGCGTCACTAATATTGCAATATTTAACTCCGTCCCTTTTATTTTTAATTATATAACCAATTAAAAAATTTGGCAAATCAATTTAATTATAATCAGGTGTTCATTACAAAGATTACTTTATATCACTTTTTATTTGACACTATCGTTCTCCAGTATCTATATTGACATTTATAACCATTATGATAAAATATAGTTAATTAATCAAGATTTCCTCACATTCAGGTGGAGAACTTAATAATAGGGGCTATAAGCCCTTTTTTCATAGGAGCTCTTAATGGCCCTTATTTTTACAATTCTATCAATGCTAGCAACTAGCGGATCAGATATATATGAAAAGAAATCCGTATCATCTACCACAGAAGAAGTGTTAAAAACACTTGTTTGGTATGGAATTTTTAATCTTATCTTACTATTTGCTACTCTTTTATTTGGGATAGACGAGACAGCACTTTTACCTCATGAACTTATAGTTAAAAATCCATTGACAATTCTACCACCTATACTAAATTACACATGTCTATTTTTCGCTTTACTAGCTTATAAATATGTTGGCGTTTCAGTAAGAAATACCTTTTCAAATACTGATGGTATTTTTTTTATTGTACTTTTAGTTCTCTACTACTTAACGACAGGTAGAGCTAATTATACTACTAGGTTATTCACACCTACATCAATTATTGGTTTAATTTTAGTCATTGGTGCAAGTATGATTTATCCTCACATTAAAGATTCTCAGGACATAGCACATGGTAAAGATCATTCTGAATTAATTTCAACACCAAAAACAATAATTATTATTGGCATTGCTATATCTTTTATTTCTGCTTTCTTTGATGGAGCAGAATCCATGGTATCAAGTACTCTTATAGGTGATAATATTATTGATTCTATAGAATATATCGCTGTAACTAGCCTATTACAGGTTTTCATTACCATCCTTATATGGATATACCTTTTTACTATAAACAGAAAGCCTTACAATCCATTTCAAAAAACAGAAAAATATCGTTTCATTAGCCAATTTCTCACTTTAACAAGTGATCTATTTTATGTATTTGCACTATCAAGCGATGCCCTTTTGGGTGTCATTTTATGGAATGCTTTTCCAATACTTGATATTATAAGTGCACGAATCTTTTTAAAAGAAAAACTTACACGATTACAATATCTAATCTTAATCTCAATGATATTAGGCGCTGTATTTATTAGTTTATCTTAAAGGAGCAAATGTATGAGAAAATACTTAAAACCAATTATAAGATGCATTGGACAAATTCTCATTATTTCCGCAGTAACTATCATTTTTGATCGTATAGTTACTGGTTTATCAAATGATGACTCTATATGGCTTGGGGAATCTATAGTAGCAGTAGCATCAGTCATCCTTGGGCCAGTTGTCGGAGGTGTAGCAACTTTTATAAGCTGTGTAATAACAGACTATTTGACATACAGAAGTTTTGATTATATCGTCGTTGGAGTATTTGAATCAATATCAATAATTCTAATTGGTATGATATACCGAAGATTGATTAAAGATCAAAATAAATTTGGCATTAAGGAAATCGTAGTTTTCAATTTTATTCAAGTCTTAGTAAATACAGCTGTTATATACTTAGCAACTCCGCCTGCCTCTGTACTATTTTTAGGTCCTATGATTAGCGATTGGAGTAAAGAAGAATTAATACTAGAAATGGCTTCGCTAAGCGACAATGCTTTTTCTGCTTGTATTTCTATAGCACTAATTGGTACTCCATTACTAGCATTTTGCAATTTAATTAAAAAACATCTTAAAAATCATAACAATATTATCGATGCATTGCGTTCAATTTTAAAACCTAGCTTTATTAGCAAAGAATATAGACCACGTGCCATTGAATACTCTGTAGGTATTATTTTCTCAATAGTTCTCACTATGATTGACGGAATAGTTTCTGGACGCATATTAGGTTCCAATGCACTAGCAGCAGTATCTATTGTATTCCCACTAACCTCATTAAGTTCATTCATTTCCAATTTAATAACCACTGGGTGCTCAAATCTTTGTGCTAGAGCAAAAGGAAATGGGCATTATGAAAAATCAAGGAAACTCTTTTCTCTTGGTTTCTTTACAGTGATAACGCTAGGTATAGTACAATCTATCTTAATTTATTTCATGCAAGATTTCTATTTTAAATACTTTGCTACCACTCAAACAAT
>OMRR01000165.1 GCA_900313535.1 uncultured Eubacteriales bacterium | reverse complement strand
ATTATAAAATAAATCCTTCAAAATATCAACCAATTTTTGAGCATTTGAAGCATTGGTTGTGGTCTGAAATACTATAAAAACCTTGTCATTTCTATCAATATTTAACTTACTTATGTCATTTTCACTAATAACCACAAAAATGTCGTTTTTAGCGTATGATACTATACCCTTTACCTCTGGGTGTTCTCTATCCCCGATTACTATTATTTTATAGCCATTTTCACTATGTTCTTTAACAAGTCTATGGATTTTACTAACAAATGGACATGTCAAGTCTATAATCTCATTGCCATTTTTCTCAATAGCCTCATATACATCTTTTTCTACGCCATGTGTCCTTATGATTACTTTTTTATTCTTAATTTTATTAATCTCGCTGATACTATTTACTTCTATGAGTCCCTTATTCTTTAGGTCTGATGTCACTACTTCATTGTGTATTAATGGTCCAATTGAATAAATTTCCTCTTTGCAATTTTTAAGTGTGTCATAGGCAGCATCAATAGCTCTTTTAACTCCAAAACAAAAGCCTGCACTTTTTGCAACTATAAGTTCCATTAGAAAAACCTTTGCAATACATAGTCTACAACTTCATCTGCTGTCATCTCTGTAGTATCTATCTCTATAGCATCCTTTACTTTAGTTAAAGGATTTAATTCTCTATGCGAATCTCTATAATCTCTTTCTCTTAATTCTGCTAAAACTTTTTCAATCGTAGTATCTATTCCTTTTTCTTTTTCTTCCAAATATCTTCTCTTTGCTCTACACTCATCACTTGCAACTATATATAATTTGAGATTTGCATTTGGCAATACATTTGACGCTATATCTCTTCCATCCATACAACAAGATTTTTCTTCTGCCAATTTCCTTTGAAGCGCTACAAGTTTTTCTCTAACCTTTGCAAACTGGCTACTTACAGATGCAGCCTCTCCTACAGTTTGAGTTCTAATCTTATCAGATATATCTTTTCCATTTAAATAAACATGTAAATTGTTTTCTTTGTCATAATCAAGTGTGACATCTATCTTATCAAGCACAGAATTAATCTTTTCTTCATCATGAAAATCAATTCCATTTTCAATCAAATAATAACCTATAGCTCTATACATAGCGCCTGTGTCAATGTATACATATCCAAGTTCTCGTGCAAGCGCTTTAGCTAAAGTTGATTTTCCGGCACTTGAAGGTCCATCAATAGCAATCTTGTAACTCATACACACTCTCCTTTATACTCTCACTACATCTATAACACCATCAATTCCTCTAATCTTAGATACTATAGATGCCAATTCACTTTTGCCATTTATATTGAAACTGACTGATATGGTTCCATTATCATCTTTGCCCCTTCTTGTCTCAAGTCCTTCAATATCTATATTGTTTTCAGTAAGAGTTCTTGATATATCAACTATCAAACCTTTTCTGTTATTTACATATATATTTATAGTAACTAAATAATTTTGCTTATCACTATCTTTTACATCCCAAGTTATCTCTATAAGTCTATTCTTTTCTACATCAGGGATGTTCATTATATTTTGGCAATCTGTACGATGTATAGTAATTCCTCTACCCCTTGTAATAAATCCTATGATTTCATCACCAGGCACAGGACTACAACATTTTGCATAATGTACGCTAAGTCCGCTTGTACCATTTACAGATATACCGCCACTATTTTCGCCTTTCTTCTTTTTATTTTGATCAATAGATTCTACAACTTGTTCGTCTGTAATCTCTGCTGCATTCTTTTTATTGTACTCTTCAAATGCCTTTGCTAAGAATTGACTTTCCTTAACACCGCCATGGCCTATCATCGCATATATATCGTCAAGTGTCTCTGCAGTATATTTTTTATATATTGGTTTTAAATACTCTTCTTTGAGTAATACACCAAGATCAAGTCTATGTGACTTAGCATACTTTTCTACTAAGTCTCTACCAATACTAATGTTCTTCTCTCTTCCTTCTTTCTTGAACCAATGTTGTATCTTACTTTTTGCCTGTGCACTCTTACATATCTTAAGCCAATCTCTTGATGGTCCATTTGAGTTGCCAGAAGTAATGATACTTACTCTATCTCCATTTTGTATCTTATAATCTATAGGCACTAGTACACCATTTACCTTAGCGCCTACCATCTTATTACCTACAGCTGAGTGTATAGTGTACGCAAAATCAATAGGAGTAGAATCCTTTGGCAATGAAATTACATCACCTTGCGGTGTGAAACAATATATCTTTTGTATAAAAATATCTAAATCTGTCTTAACAAATGACAAGAACTCTTTTGAATCTTCAGACTCATCATTTGCATTAAGTATCTCTTTGAACCAATTAGCTTGATTTAAATCTTCTACATTTGCTACGCCCTTGCTATTGCCTTGTTCCTTATATGCCCAGTGAGCAGCTATACCATATTCAGCTATGTGGTCCATCTCATAAGTTCTAATTTGTATTTCGAATGGTATGCCCTCTTTGCCAATAACTGTAGTGTGTAATGATTGATAACCATTTGGTTTTGGCATAGCAATATAGTCTTTAAATCTACCTGGTATAGGAGTGTAGTATTCATGAATGACACCAAGCACTGCATAACAATCTTTTATATTCTCTACAAATACTCTTATCGCAAATAAATCATAAATCTCATCAATTGATTTTACTCTACTCTTTAGTTTCTTATATATGCTAAATAAATTCTTAACTCTTCCCTTAATCTCTGCCTTTATGCCTGCTGCATCTATTTTTTCTTTTACGCTTTTGATTATCTCATCAATAAACTTTTCTCTCGCCTCTGTACGAACCTTTATGCTCTTTTGTATATCTACAAATTCTTTTGGCTCCAAATACATAAGAGAAAGGTCATCCATCTCACTCTTTATCTTGCTTATACCAAGTCTACCTGCTATAGGTGAATAAATCTCTATAGTCTCTCTTGATTTCTCTTCTTGCTTTTCTTTGGTCTGATACTCAAGTGTCTTTAGATTATGTAATCTATCTGCTAACTTGATAATCACCACTCTTATATCTTTAGACATAGCTATAAACATATGTCTCAAATTTTCAGCCTGTTTTTCTACCTTATCATTTACAAGATTTAATTCAGTAAGTTTTGTAACTCCTTCAACAAGAAGTGCCACGCTATCAGAAAAATCTGATTTTAAATCATCTAAAGTATAGTCGGTATCTTCAACTATATCATGAAGTATACCAGCAACTATAGTTTCCACATCCATATGAAGATTTGCAAGTATCATTGCTACACAGAGTGGATGAATTATATAATCTTCCCCTGATTTTCTCTTTTGCCCCTCATGATGCTCAGAAGCAATTATATATGCCTTTTCTACAAGAAGCATGTCTTTTGCACTCAAATACTTTGAAAGACCCTCTTTAAGTCTCTCGAATGCTTCTTCTTTGGTAACAAGTCCCCTTGGAAGTTCAATTAATTCAGTTTTACTAATCATACTCATTATTAAATAAAAAAGGGCTCGTACGAGCCCAAACTTGCAAAATCTTTAGAACGGTATGTGATTAGCAATTATTACTCTGTTTACCTCTTGCAAGAAATCTTCCCTCGTAACTAGATTATCTGTAACCATTGAATAATACTTATCATTATCAAACCATAGTGCCTTCATAAATCTCATGTCCTCATTCTCTGAATCAAGTGCAACTTTTGACTCAACTGGCACCTCTGTCTCGTCATCGCATATAACAGTCATCATTATAGGAGTATATGCAAAGTCGACTTCTTTTCCGTCTTTTTGCAATAAACCTATAGAATTATCTATATCCTCGGTAGAATAGCTTGACCTCATAGTGAAATTCATCTCTTGACCACTGCTAATTTTCTTTTTATATCTTACTACAGCTATAGAATCATTTTCTATACCATAGACAATGCCTTGTGCATCCTCTGGCTCTTTTACATCAATATCAAGTTTTTCCTTTAACTCATTATTATCTGCTACCACATTTATGTTGGCTGCGCCTTGTCCAAAGCCTCCATTAAATAAGCCACCAAACTTTGGTCCAAATAGCACAAATAATATAGCCAATACAACAAGCACTGATATAGCTATAACTATAACCTTTATATTCTTTGCATTCTTATTGTTACTCATATTTACCCTTCCATGTTTCTTTTTACTAATTTTTTACGCCATAATATTATAGCAAAAATTAGGTCTTTTTACAATAATATCTTTATTAATTATAAGAAATATGCTATATTATAAGTTATGGAAAATATAGAGAAAAATGAAGCAATACAGGCAAAAAACTTCATAGAAATTGAAGTCGACAAAGATTTAGCAAGCGGAAGATATAAGGAAATAGTTACAAGGTTTCCACCCGAACCAAATGGATACTTACATATAGGTCATGCCAAAAGTATACTTTTTAATTATGGTCTTGCCATGGAATATAATGGTAAGTTTAATTTTCGTTTTGATGACACAAATCCATCAAAAGAAGATGAAGAATATGTTGACTCTATTATAGAAGATGTAAAATGGCTCGGTGCTAAATTTGACGAAGTGAAATATGCATCTAATTATTTTGACAAAATGTATGAATGTGCTGTCCTTCTTATAAAGAAGGGTCTTGCTTTCGTATGTGACTTAAGTGCCGAAGAGATAAAAGAATATAGAGGCGACTACAGCACCCCTGGTAAAGAAAGCCCATATAGGAATCGTAGCGTTGAAGAAAATCTTAAATTATTTGAAGAAATGAAGAATGGTGTGTATAAGGACGGTGAAAAAGTTCTACGTGCAAAGATAGATATGGCATCGTCAAATATCAATATGCGCGATCCTATCATATATCGTATCGCTCGTATCAATCATCACAACACAGGCGATAAATGGTGTATCTATCCTATGTATGACTTTGCTCATCCACTTGAAGACGCTATAGAAGGCATCACTCATAGTTGCTGTACTTTGGAATTTGAAGACCATAGACCACTTTATGAGTGGGTAGTAAATAACTGTGATTTCCAAAATCCACCAAGACAAATAGAATTTGCAAAACTCTACCTTACAAATGTAGTGACAGGTAAAAGATATATAAGACAACTTGTAGAGCAAGGTATAGTTGATGGTTGGGATGACCCAAGGCTTGTAACTATTGCGGCTCTTCGTCGTCGTGGCTACACAAAAGAAGCTATCAAGATGTTTGTAGAACTCGCCGGAATATCTAAATCACAGAGCTCTTGCGAGTATGAGATGCTTGAATACTGCATAAGAGAAGATTTAAAGCTTAAATGCAAAAGAATGATGGCAATTCTCGACCCTATAAAACTTATAATTGAAAACTACCCTGAAGGTCAAATTGAAGAAATGACTTTGCCATACAATACTGAAAATGAATCTCTCGGAAGTAGAAAAATAAAATTTAGTCGTGAACTTTATATAGAAAGAGAAGACTTTATGATAGATCCGCCTAATAAATACTATCGCTTATTTATTGGGAATGAAGTAAGACTTATGGGGGCATATTTTGTAAAAGCCACTCGATATGAAACTGATGCAAATGGAAATGTCACTACTGTGTATGCTACATATGACCCTGAAACCAAACAAGATGGCAGACATATAGATAGAAAGGTTAAAGGTACTATACACTATGTAGAAGCAACTACTGCTAAGAAAGTGACTATTAGGCTATACGAAAACCTTATAGATGAGGAAAAGGGTAAGTTAAATGATGATGGCACACTCAATTTGAACCCACACTCACTAACTATAAAAGAAGGTTTTGTAGAAGAAGAACTTGCAAATGCCAAGCCTTACGATAGATTCCAATTTGTACGTGCTGGCTACTTCTCAGTAGACCCAAAAGATTCGAAGGAATGTGACCCAGTATTTAATAGAATAGTAAGTATGAAATCAAGTTTTAAACTTCCAAAATAAAGTAATAATATACAAAAAAAATGGAAATGACGGCACATTTCCATTTTTTTTACGGCTTGTTAAAATTATAAATGTAAAAGTACTAGCAAAGAAACTTGTGTGGCTTACGGTCATGTGATTAAGAAAGTTTTGAAAGCCATATACTTTATTACAAAAAATGATGTCCCATACAACCCACTCAAAGCTGGTGGTGTAAAATAATTAGTTATATTCCTTTTTCATTCAAAAAAATACAATATTAGAGGGCTTGTTTTTTTATGCTCATTAAAACTCTGTAGTCATCATTTCTCTCATTCTACTCCATTTTTAGTGGACTGGTGGGAAGGGATATGATTATACCATTTTTTTAGATTTTTTCAAGTATAATATATACTAATTAAAAAATCAGGTTTATATAATATAAAAAAACCTGATTTTTTTTACTTTAACAATTATTTAATTATTCTTTTATGCTTGTATAGGTACTGCAATTCTCTATATCAAGTGTAGTTTCCCAATATGTGCTGCCATTTATAGTTGTCCAATCAGTTTTTGGAACCCATTTAGCATATACATATGAATTTCTATCTGCTTCAAATTTAATTTTAACTTTTTTACTAGTAGTTGCTGCCCAAGATCCTTTCGCAATGCCATCCATTTTTACATAATCATCATTATTTGATAAAGAGGCAAAATCATTAAATGGTTTATATGATAAAATAATATAACATTCGCTTATAGTGGGTTGCCCAGTAACATTTATGTTTTTAAAAACTGGTGTCCATTCTATGGTTTCATCTTCAGATACTCGCATTATAGGTAATCCTTCCTGCAATTTTATTGGTGCAATTTTATTACCTTCATCATCATATAAATCACCATCCGAAAACTGATATATTT
>OMRR01000121.1 GCA_900313535.1 uncultured Eubacteriales bacterium | reverse complement strand
TTTTGTTGCATAAGTAGTGGTAAATATAGTTATTGCAACAATTGATTTAGCAATTTCATTTTTAATCTTATTTAACATAATTGCTCCTTCTCATATTTAAAAAACTTATTCAAAAACTAACTTTGTTCAAAATAAAAACTCGCAAGCAAGGTGCAGAAAACACAAAGGTTAAACTACATATCACTCACGAGTAAAATTGTGAGCCCTTGCTGCGAGACAAGACATATTATATTTACAAAGTTATAATACGAAAGCCCACATTTTTGAAAATGTGAACTTTGTAAATTAAATAATATGTCTTTCTCGCAAGTATTATATTATCATAATGCATTAATTTATACAATAAGAAATTTTTTCAAATTAAAAAACAGCCATTAATGCTGCTCTCAATAAAAGTTTTTAATATACTTTATTATTCAAATATGTTATAGGTTATAACTTCTTTATCTAAATGTATTGTAGGTTATAACATCATTATCTAAATAAATATCTATCTGCCCACTCTCTCCTGTTTTTAACACCATGGAGCCAGTATTTTCTATACTATCAACAGTTTCTTGATTTGGGTGTCCATAGTTATTATTCTTTCCATACGAAAATACAGAATACTTTGGCGAAGCTAAATCAAAAAACTTTGGAACATTTGAATTTTTAGAGCCATGATGCGGTACTTTCAATATATCCACATCCATGTTCTCCACACAATAAGCATCCTTAATCATTCTACCCATTGTTTCCTTACCTATATCTCCAGTGAATAATGCAGAATGATTATTATAATCTATCCTAAACGTCAATGACATTTCATTTTGATTTATTTTTTTACTCTTTAACGATTCTTCATTTGGACTTAGAACTGTCAACTTCATATTATTCTTGAAAATTTCCACATCTCCTTCTTTCATATATGATACATTGGTACCACTTAAAGTTGCAGCGTTTCTAAGTTTATCAAATTTGTTATCATTAATTGCAGTTATAGGCAATACTAAATTTTTAATTTTTATCTCATCATCATTTTCAAGTAAATATATTATCCCATTTGTGTGGTCATCATCAGCATGCGTTATATATGAATAATCAATATGGTCTATCGCTCTTGATTTTATATGTGGTGATAAAACATATTGTCCATTACTTTTATTTGACGAAGACCCGCCATCGATAGTAAGTATCAAGTCATTCATCTCAACCAAAACGCTATCACCCTGTCCAATCGATACAAAGGTAAGTCGCATATCACTATGCCTACGGATAGCAATTATTAACACTGACATAATTAAAAGCACACTACATATTGACACTAAAACCACTTTGTTTATACTTTCAATATTAATCATTATATTCCTATACCATTCATTTTCTTCTTTTATCTCTTCACCATCTTTCTGCAATAACGCATTTTGAGCATTTTTATTTCTCTCGTTAATTACATAACATATCAAAAACAATGCTACAAAATAATACAGCGTCTCATATAATGTTGGCTTTCCAAGTACAAGTAAATGGATTGGCAACATTTCTACGAATTCACATAACTTGTCATAAACTAAAAATATTATATGCACTACAAAAACAATAATCTTTCCAATTGGAATATACACAAAAGATGCCAAAAGTCCAATTAACCCAAATCCCAAAACTAATGACATTAACGGAATCACTATAAGATTTAAAAAGATACTATATAATGGGTATGTAAAATAATGAAAAACTGTAACTGGAAATAGAAATAATGTAAGAATTATTACTGCTGGAACTTTTTTCTCTTCTTTTTCAAATGGATTATAACCCATTAGTCGCACAAATTTTCTATCTCGGCGCTTTAACCTTGTATATTTCACTTCATAGTTTAATGCAAATATCGCCACATAAGAAAATTGGAAACCTGCATTAAACAATAAGTACGGATTAATCATTATAAAAATAAATGCAATTATATATAATGTGTTTCTTGAATCATATGTACGACCTATAGCAAGAGATAAAAACCTAATAAACAACATAGTTATCGCTCTCATGCTTGACGGCCCTGCATCTATAAATATTCCATACAATACTATAAATACACTTACTAATAATGCCGACTTATTAACTGATAATTTTTTTCTTAAAATCTCAAATAATGCAAGACCAAGTATAGATAAATGAAGCCCTGATATAGCAAGTATATGAGCAATACCATTGTCAGCAAATCGCTTTTTTTGTATCCTGTCTATAGTTGATTTATCACCCGTGATCATAGCAGAAAATAGTCCTGCATCTTTTGCATTAAATATTTTTTCAATTTGTGACTTAATTATTTGTTTTACTTCATAAATATTTTGCTTAAGTGTGTCTTGCTTTGCATTTGTAATTTCTATACTCTTTGCAAAAGAAATAAATGTAATTCCATCCGACCTATAATAATTTTTTTGGTTAAACTCTCCCTCATTTAATGGACCATCTATGATAGATGTACCTGCATCAACCTTAATTAGATTTCCTATCTTGACACCTGACATAAGTTCGTCATCAAAATAACACCTGCATTTCCCAAGTTCTAAGCCGTTTGAATTGCAATTACTTAATACATAATAGTTGCTATTTGTACTTTTCCCAATTTGCTCAACTTTTCCAGTAATAATTTTATTACCCTTTCCAAGAAGTACTACATTTGTTTCATATCTATCAAATACATTTTCAATATATTTAAAACGACAAAAACCAAGTAAGGAAAATAATAAAATCACTATCAATGTTCCAAAATATAATTTGACATCAATAAATAATTTACCATATAAAAAAATAGCAATAGCCAATAATATCAACTTAAACAAAGCTGGTACAAGACTATATGCTATTATAATACCAAGTATTACTGCCGCTAAAAATAAAATTGCCGGTCTCTTAATTCTCATTTATCCGCTTATATATTGCTCCTGCAACTGCTCCTGCTCCTATATGACAACCTATAACTGTAGATAATTCATCTAAGCTTATATCCGCCTTGAGAGTTTCTTTCAATGTATCACGAAATGCCTTTGCTTCATCTATGCATTCTGTATATGCAACTCCAACTTGAAAGTCTTCTATGCTCTCATTATTAAACATTCCCTTCATATCTTGAATGACAAGATTTTTTATTTCGTCCTCTGCCGCCTTAAAGCCTCTTGCCTTCTTTATTACTTCAAATTTATTTCCGTTACTAAACAAAATTGGTTTTATATTTAATATACTTCCAACTGCTGCAGAAAGAGCACTCACCCTTCCACCCTTTTTTAAATATTCAAGTGTATCAACAGCTATGTATATACGATTATTTTTTGCATTTGCCTCTACAAGTTCTTTAATCTTTAAAGGCTCCATACCTTTATCAATTAATCTCTTCACATCTAAAAGCATTGCTCTTTGTAAAACCGATATTGTTTTATGGTCTATAACTATAACTCTATCTTTATAACTATCTTCACTATCTATAATGGGAATAATGCTTTGGTATGCGCTTGATAAACCACTTGTTATAGGAAGATATATTACATAATCGTTGTCTTCAAGTAATTTATCAAATGTATTTGTAACGAGTTCTATCGGTGCCTGAGATGTATGTATCTCTTTACTTTGTTTTAATTTCTCATAAAACTCTACCTTTGTTAATTTATCCTCATCATACTCTATTTCATCTAACACAAAAGGTAAGGCTATTAATTCATAGCCTAATAACTTTGCCTCTTCTCTTGATAAACCACAACTCGTGTCTGTTAATATTGCCGTTTTCATACCATTTATTGTACCATAAAAAATATATAAAACAAAGTATATTTCTATGCCCTTGCTTTTATAAGAGATGCATCCCTAAGTTGAACATACTTGTTCTCACCTTCATAGTAAATTTCAAATATACCTGTGACTATAATTCCATCTCCCTCATTTGGATAATCATCTGGATATTTGTGATTTCCTGCCCATACGAATTCCACTCCTTGTTGACAGCAGGCAGTAGCATCTGCAATTATACAAGTATAATAATTTCTTTCAGGATACTTATATACTGCAAGTTTGCCATTCATTCTTATCATTTTACCTACATATTGCTCTGGAGAATTCATCATATTATAAACTTCAGAATAAACCATAGTTGAACTTAATCTTGTAAGATCCAAATCAATGTCTGATGCTTGTAATGACTGAGTATTCTTTGATGGTCTCTTCATATTAGAACCATTTATCTGACTAGCACCACCTGATATTGGAGGTGGTGTCACAACCACATTGCTCTGATCGTTTGGATTGACTGTACTTCCACCATGATTCTTATCACTTGTATTATTTCCTGTTTGTTCTGCCAATACTTGATTGACTGTTTTAGATGTTGTATTAGATGTTTTTGTAGATACTATTTTAGGTCCACACGAAGTAGTGACAACTAACACAGCAAGTAACAACATAGTAATATTTCTTTTCACCATATTTGCTCCTTTCACATCTTTTAAAAACTTATATTTAATTTCTTTGTAATAATCTCTACTTATAAAATTAATTTTACAAAAACAATTCGAGTATCTGAACTGCATTTGTTGCTGCACCCTTTCTAATCTGGTCTCCACAGCACCAAAGTGTAATGCCGTTTTCAAATACTAAATCCTGTCTTATACGTCCAACTTCTACTATATCTTTATCAGTTGTATTAAGTGGCATAGGATATAAATGATTCTTTTGATCGTCAACTAACTTTACACCTTTTACATTTGATAAGATACTCTTTACTTCATCTACAGATAATTTCTTCTCTAAATCTAAAGTTACTGATATACTATGTGATCTCATAACTGGTACTCTTATACAAGTACAAGTTGCTTTTAATTCTGGCAAATGCATAATTTTTCTTGATTCGTTTTGCATTTTCATTTCTTCAGTAGTAAAGTCATTGTCAGTAAATGAACCAATACAAGGAATCAAATTGTATGCTATCTGATACTTGAAAGAAGTTGAAGTTAATTCAGAATCTTCACTTGCTCCACTATCTTTCATAAGTGAAGAAATTCTATGATTTGGTATATCCTTATGCTTTGCTAAATACTCTACTTGCTCATCAAGAGCCTTCATACCACCTACACCAGCACCACTAACTGCTTGATAAGTAGATGTAATCATTCTTTTAATCTTTGATACTTTATTTATACCATAGACAGCCATATCTGTTATTATGGTAGAACAATTTGGATTTGAAATGATTCCTTTATTGTTCTTTGCATCATCGCCATTTATCTCAGGCACTACAAGTGGTACCTCAGGGTCCATTCTAAACGCAGAAGAATTATCTATGAATACAGCTCCTGCCTTTACTATAGCAGGTGCATATTGTTTTGAAAAATCTGCTTCAACTGCACCAAGTACAAAATCCAAACCATTAAAAGAGTCGTTGGTTGTCTCTTCAATAGTTATTTCCTTTTCAGTTCCTGCTATATTAACCTTTACTTTTTTACCTGCTGACTTTTTTGAAGCAAGTAATCTTAAATCACAATCAATTTTTCTCTCTTCGATGCATTTGATCATCTGCATTCCTACTGCACCAGTAGCTCCTAAAATTGCTAATTTCATTTTGTCCTCCTAATCAATAAATTTTTTATATATACACTGGATGGCTTTTTCAAACTCACTGCCATCAACTCCTACTACTATACATATCTCATCAGAGCCTTGTGATATAGTTTTTATATTTATATCATTTGCACCGAGTTCTGCAAATATCTGTCCTGACATACCTTTTTTATTTGCCATTGCACGGCCTACTACTGCTATGAGTGCAAGATTTTCATATACATGCACATCATCACATTTCAAATCATCTTTTAATTCAGCAAGTATCTCATATAATACTTTTTTAACTTTATTATTTTCTACAACTATACTTATACTATCTATACTTGTTGGGCAAGATTCTACACTTATGTTAAACTTTTCAAATATAGAAAGTACCTTTCTTAAAAATCCAACCTCACTTGATATATGATTCTTTATACAAGTGATAACTGTAAATCCTTTCTTGCCAGTAAACCCTGTAATTGGGTAAGGAGGTGTTTGCTTATCTACTTCCTCACAAGAATACATAATCATAGTTCCTGGATTTTCTGGATTATTTGTATTCTTTATATTAATAGGTATCTTCTTCGCAACTACTGGAAATACCGCATCTTCGTGTAATACATTTGCACCCATGTAACTCATCTCTCTAAGTTCGTTATATGTGATTGTCCTAATTCTATGTGGGTCATTAACAATTCTTGGGTCACAAACTAAAATTCCTGATACATCAGTCCAGTTCTCATATAAATCTGCATTCAATAAATTGGCAAGTATTGAACCTGTGATATCTGATCCGCCTCTACTCATTACTCTAATCTTTCCATCTGACATTGACCCATAGAAACCAGGGAAAACTATCTTTCTATCAGTATTAATTACTTTTTGCAATGCCTCATTTGTTTTTTCCATATTGATGGTCTTATCAAAATTAAACTTAAATACATCTTTTGCATCTACAAATTCTGCATCAAGATATTCGGCAAGCATAAGTGCAGTAAGGTATTCTCCGCGAGATACAAGATAATCTACATCTTCTTCTTCCTTCATATTTTCTTTTATTATGTCAAATTCCTTCTTTAAATCTAACTTAAGTCCCAAATCATTTTTAATACCATAATACTTATTCTCTATCATATCAAAAATATCATCAACTGATACTTTATATTTTAAATGCGTGTGAACAATATAAAGAAGATCTGTAATCTTGTAGTCTTCTTTGTTTTCTTTTCCACATGCCGAGGTAACAATATATTTTCTTTCCTTCTCTGCACTTACTATACTCTTAACTTTTTTAAACTGCTCAGCATTTGCTACTGATGAACCACCAAATTTTACAACCTTTACCATAATCTTCTCCTAATTAATCTTTGCTATAAATGCTATTTCTGGATTTTTAATTTCTTCCACACTCATTCCATTTTTAATTTCTACTTCATCATTTTTATATCTTACATAAAATTTTTCTTCAAAATCAGGATATTCGACAACTACTTTTTCTGTAGTGAATATTGGAACAACAGTCTGTTGGTCTATTCGTATTAAATCTTCCACTATAGAAAACGCTGTAGGAAATCTTCCTGCACCCTGTCCTTCAAATGACAATCTACCAGATGTCTTGCACTCTAGTTCCACATAATTAAAATTAAGTGGTACATTTGATATCGATTGCTCCTTACCAAATAACTCTGGCATAACCATTATCATATTTTTATCTCTATCATACTCTGCTATTAATTTACACACTAAATTATTTTCTTTAAAATAATCTATATCTCTTTTCAAAATATTTCTTATGCCAAGTTTCAGTAATCCATCCATTGCAAATGATTTTTTTGTAGCAACATTTGCAGATATGATTGTTTTATATAATACATCGTCTCCGTCTATATCACTTGATGGATCTTTTTCTGCATAACCAAGTTCTTGTACTTGCATAAGTGCTACATCAAATTCAAATCCTTCATTTGTCATTCTATCAAGTATATAATTTGTAGTTCCGTTTAATATTCCTTTGAAACCTCTCACATCATCTACAAATCCTACTCTTGATAAGTTTTCAATCCAAGGTATACCACCACCTACTGATGCTTCAAACAAAAAATACACATCATTTTTATCTGAAAGTTCTATAAGCTCATCATAATATGTAGCAACCACCATTTTATTTGCAGTAACTACGTTTTTACCTTTTTCCATAGCACGAACTATGTACTCTTTAGCAGGCGATAAACCTCCCATACATTCCACTATAGTATCTATACTATCATCATTTAAAATACTATCTATATCATCTGTCTCTATGGGCAAAGTCATCTCAGAACCTTTTCTTCTAAATATTTTTGCCACATTAATATATGTAAGACCATTGTTAGTAACGATCTCATATACACCTTTTCCAACTGTTCCAAATCCTAAAATCGCAATATTCATAAGCCAATCCTTTCGAACTTTCATTATACCATATTTAACAAGTCTATACCATAAAAAATAAGGCTCTTTGAGCCTCATTTTATCAATAGTTATAGCATATTAACTTATTAAATCCTTAATTACTTCCCCTGCAATTATAAGCCCCACCACCGATGGTACAAATGCTATGCTACCTGGCACCTGCCTCTTTGCTATATTTTCTTCTTTCAAAACTTCTTCTACCCCTTTTATCTCTATTGGCTCTTCTTTTGAATACACTACCTTTAATTTATTTATCCCTCTCTCCTTTAATTCAGTTCTCATAACTTTTGCAAGAGGGCAGACAGATGTTTTATAAATGTCGCTTACTTCAAATTTTGTAGGGTCTAATTTATTGCCAGCACCCATAGATGATATAATAGGCACATTATATTCATTTGCCTTCATAACTAATTCAAGTTTTCCAGTCACTGTATCTATGGCATCTACTATATAGTCAAAATTTGAAAAATCAAATTCATTTGCATTGTCTTTAGTAAAAAACATTTTATGTTTAACAATTTTTACATCAGGGTTTATGTCAAGTGCTCTTTCCTCTGCCACATCTACTTTGTTTTTCCCTACAGTACTATTAAGTGCATATAATTGACGATTGATATTTGTGATACTCACTTTATCATCATCTATTATATCTATAGCACCAATGCCTGTCCTAACAAGCGCTTCTACAGTAAAACTCCCGACTCCACCAATTCCAAAAACAGCCACATGAGAACCCTTTAATTTCTCTATAGCTTCTTTACCCAAAAGTAATTCAGTTCTTGAAAATTGATTTATCATATTTTTAATACCATTCATCCCAATATGTTGCATCATCATCCATTTTATCAAATATAGAATACTGACAAAGTATGTTCAAATCATAGTCCATAAGGCCATAATAAAATCCATTCGCAAATGTGAAATGGTCTTTTGTTAAATCACCTATAAAATAGAAATCTCTTAACAAATATCCTGTGCCTACTTTATACAGTTCATGATTGCCTGGTAAATCATAATAAACATTATCCAAGTTTCCTATTACTATATATTCATCACCTTTTTCATCTACTACAAAGCCTTCAAATCTTTGGTCATCTTCCCTCTTCACTTCTTCTAACTTTTTAAAATTTAAATCATATATTTCTACATTGTATCCTCTCTCCACAACTATATGCTTGCTTTTGCCATCATATTTAAAACTTACCCCATCTTTATAAATCTGTTGCAAGCCAAACACATAATCATTGCTCCATCCAACATGATTAGATAAAATTACATTAAAATTAGAATCTAATGTATTTGAAAAAGTTTTGCCAGATATATTAAAATATTCTTTATCATTTATCAATATAGAATCTACATTTACTACTTTTTCATTAAACGATTTAATTTTTTTAAGATTTACATCATATACTTGAGAATTATCACCAGTTACAAAAATATATTTATCAAATAGAGTTTTTATATTACCTGTTGCATTAAACACTTGCGCAAACTCTTTATTATATAGTGATTTGTCTCCCACAAGATAATATTTTCCATTTAATACCCTTTTTACTCTTAACTTTTTACCATAATTTAATTTTGTCTTTAAAACAAATTTATCATCATACACAGAAATTGACTCTGATATATTATCTCTTATAATAATATAATTTTCATCTGTATACATTATATTATATGATTCATTTGCAAGAGAAGGGAAAGATTTCACACGATTTCCTTTATCATTATAAATAAAATGCATACTATCATTTGTGTGAATGTAATAATAATGTTTATTGCCCATCTCTATCCTTTGACACGTTTTTACATCTATATCATACAAAACTATTTTTTTATCTTCATCATTTATTGTCGTTTCAAGTTTGTCTACATTATTTTCAAAAAATAGAAATTCTATTGTATTTTCTTGTTCTAATTCCAATTCTTCATTCAAATATTTAGGTGTTGCAGTTATATCTTCATAGCCATACTCATCTTTAGCATATTTATCGAGATGTTGAGTATTTATATACTTCTTTTCTCCCTTTTGAAATTCATCTGACCCCTGTGGCACACGATATCCATCAAGTTTTTTTATTAATTTTAAATTGATATCATATACATATGCAACCCACTTTTCATCAATAGTTATATTCTTTTCATTTTTTATTTTTTCAGTTTCACTCACTATTACTTTATCGCCAAATTTTTTTACATAGTATTCAATGTTGGTAGATACATTTTTAATTCCTTCTAAATGATATTTATTATTAAGTAACATATTAATGATATTACCATTTTTTAAAATAACTTTTTCGCCCACTATAGCAATTACTTCATTCTCTAAACTAATATTATTCCCTGCTAAATCATAGTACTCTGTTTTCTCAGGTATCAATCCATCATACTTTCTTACCCAATCTTCATATCCATGATCATCCATTTTATATTGCTCTTCGGCATACTCATACATTTTCCCATATGTTTTATATAGCATACTTATCTCATTTGTAAACAAATCTTTTATGGCACCAACTTTTGCATTAGGCTCAGATTTCAAAATTATTTTGCCAGTCTCATCAATAAAAATTATACCGCCCTCGCGATGATTTTTCACTTCGTAAATGCCTTTATTGAGAGGCGAAGCAAAAGAAATTACCTGCATAGTAAATGCTATGAGTACAATGCTCGCTAGTATTAGTGGTATTTTATTTAGTTTTTTTATTCTAATATTCATTTTCAATTTATCATTACAATTGTCGCTCACGAGGTTCGCGACGACGGGCTCGGCAAGCCTTCGCCCCTACGGTGCGATCATTATTTTTGTTCGTAAAAATATTCTTCCCACCCCATAATATCCGCTTTTTGCGTCATCTTTACTATAATCACATATCGCTCCAGCATAATCATTATCATTTAATCTTTTAATTCTAATTGTATTAGGTTTTAACATGTGTGGTTCTAGAAGATAATCACAAATTCCTCTGAAATAATGGTCATTAAATACTGTAGTGTGTTTTCTTATTTCTTTTAATGTTGTATTATTTACAACACCATAAAATGATTTATCATTAGCTTGAATCATCAATTGTATATCTTTCGCACTTGGCACATATACTTTGTGAATACTATTATCTTGGGCTTTTATATCTACCATCATTTTCTTTTCTTCGTCACTAAAAGCATTATTATAATACTCACTGTCTAAATAGTCATAATATCCTTTATAACCATTCCCACATATAGAATCAATATCCGCCATATCAATACAATACAATGACACAAGAGTCAATACTTTGTCTTTTTTCTCTAGCACATAATAATATGCATCTTCTTTGTTTGACATATCATTTTTTACAAAAGTTTTGCCAAACTTAACAACATCTCCCTTTTTTGCAGTGTTTATATTTTCAGCTACTTCAAAATCGGATAAAAAATTTTTTGCGCCACTTGCTAATTCTTTTTCTAACTGTTTTTTATTCTCATCCGCCTCTTTTTTATAATTAATTTCTTCTACTATTTTATCCTTGATATAACGATAATCAAAATAATCATATTTAAATAAATAAGGTATTAAAAAAATCAATGCCACTGATACTATTATTATTTCTCGGATAGTCTTTTTATATTTGTAAAATGCATTAATAGCCATTACTATTGCTATTTGTATTATAGACATAATTGCCATAGCAATCAAAATTATTAATGCTGGCTTTATATCATACTCAAACCACCGCCCTAAATCTTTGAAATCAATCAGTGGTAATACCACTGCCAATAGCAAAAAGGCAACAATGATAAGCGGATTCTCTGTCAAAAAATCCAATATAGATAAAACTAAATTTTTCTTTTTTCTTGACTTTTTATATGTAGTTAAATTAAGTAATCTGTATTTGGTTTTTTGCAACCAATTAATTTTCATCCAAACAAATATATATGCTATAACCAAAAACAAAGGTGCACCTGTATTACCACCTATATCGTAAGATAAAGTCTTAGATTTAAGTGGTATTTTATAACTTGCTATAGGATATAAAATATGCAGTATACAACAAATTGCGCTAAATAGTAGAGTTTTTAATTTAAATTTTTCTGTATCTCCATATAAATAAATAATCATAAAGTAAAATATAGATGATAATAATGCATATACCAAAACCAATTTTATTATTATATTTTCTTCAGACGTATAAACAT
This sequence comes from uncultured Eubacteriales bacterium, assembly GCA_900313535.1. GTDB lineage: Bacteria > Bacillota > Clostridia > Lachnospirales > Lachnospiraceae > UBA3633. The sequence continues at coordinate 5,768 of OMRR01000121.1, read as the reverse complement.
ACTCAGGTGCATATTGATATCCATAATACATACAAATATTTATTGCAACAAAACAAAATATAGTAAAAATTGTTAATATTAGTTTTTTCACATTAATATTTTTCATTATTTTTTTGCACTAATAATTTTTGTCAATTCCTCTTTATCTATACAAATTAATGGTCTAAAGCCACCTTTCGTTTTAATATCATACTCAATAGCCCCATCACTTTTCATATATACATATGACTTCATATCATCATAAGCAGTATATGCAGCCAAGTCTTCTACTATATAATAATCTAAATCTTCAAATTTGCTATTCACATATTTTGTATTTTGTGTTTTAAATACATCTTTATACATTAAATTTCTAGTAGCTATCTCATATATAGTTGATAAATTAGCAACTTTGTTATAACAACCCTTCTTATAATCCATTGAATCAGGGAATAGATCTTCTTCAAATTTATCAAGCACTTCTTTATAATACACTATATATTGAGTATTAATCACTTCAAGTTTCTCTTTTTCTTTTTCACTAAATGCTTCATTTAAAAATACATCATTCGCAAAATAATAAGCATAAGTATTATCAAAAAACTCAATATCAAAATCGCCACTCAAATCGACTACATCAAGCACCTTATCAGCAATTAGCAAATACTTATCATCTTTTCTGCTAATCACTCTCCATTCGATATCTTCTTTGCCATTTGACAAATTACCATCTTGCTCATATTTGCCGAATTTAACTTTTTGATTAAATGAAATCTTATTAGTTTCTAAACTCTTTTTATATTCATCATTTTCTACAAACTTATTTGATTTATTATCAAGATACTTAATTAATTTACTCTTATCAACTTTCACCATAGGTCTTACACCAGAAGAAACAATTATATCAGCTGTATTATTTTCAATATAAGAATAATTATATGAAACATATGGTATTCCATCTCTATACATTACTGACATAAGATAAATCATATCATTTTGTTCATATGGTATGTTTACAAAATATGAATGCTTTGTACTCTTATCAAAAAGTAATCTACTAAATTGATTTATGGTAGATTTTCCGACCATCTCACAGTCTTCACTTAACAAATCATATTTGAAAATATCATTTGCTTCAGGTAATCTCATTTTGCTATCATTAACAGTTATGATTATATTTTTTTCATCATCAGTAAATATCTTATTATATAACTCATCATTCAAATAACTTTTTAAATTTGAATGATCAAATGGATTATCTTTTAATTCATTAATGTCATAGGTATCATACTCTAACTCAACATATTCTATTATATTTTTTGATAGCAATGTGATTTCTTTCCCGTTATCATCTACCGCATACCATGTAACAGGCCATTTCTGTTTATCACTAAATCCCCATTCTCCAAATGAAATTTCATAAAAACTACTTCTTGTTATTTTATCAAACTTTACTGAATTGCTTTTATCTTCTTTCGTATATGTTATCTTATGTGGCTTACCATCCTTTCTATCAAATAAAAGTGTTTCAAAAAACTTTTTTTCTTCTTTTGTAAAATTCTCATTTGTTTTTGTCAGTGAAAAATCATACCACATTCCTACTACAACTCCACCATAGGCAGTTATATTGGAATCTTTGGTATTTTTACCACCTACTTTTCTTACCTTGTCGTATTTATTTAAAATATCCCTTGTCCAAATTGTATTTATACTTTCATCTGTCTCATCAAAACAAATTGTTTCAGCATAACTATTTCTTTTTAGGTTAACTTCATTTCCTATATATTTAAGGATTTCATTTGTAGATAATAAAAATATTTTGTCGCTAACTGTAATTGTTTCTATAGCTTCTGCTTCTTCTATAGACTCCATAGTTTCGATCGGATTAACATTTTCATTTTTACTGCGATATATATTCACAGGTATCTCTGAAGTCAGTATGTGCTTTTTCTCTTCTAAAGTAAAATTCTTTTCATAAAACTCGTTATTTAAATAGTATCTAATTTTTGAATTTTTATAATTTGTTTTAGTAAAGTTAAACTCTCTAAAGTCAATTATATTTTTAGTTATGAGCAAAACTTTTGACGGTTTTTCCTTGTCATAATCAGCCACAATCCATTTCATTTTTTCATTGCTGTTTATAACCGTGCCAATATCATACTCTTTGCCTATTATATTTGTATTATCACTTGTGTCTTTTGTTTCACTTATAGTAGCTTTATTTATATTAAAAATTTCACTTGCATTAGTTTGCAAATGAAACAATAATAACCCACAGGTCAAAGCCAAATATAGCAATAATTCAATTTTTTTTGTTTCTCTCATATAGTTTTTATATAGGGGCTCATATGGCTCGTCCATACTGTGTTGCAACGAATCTTGTGAGCAGCTATCTTATAATAGTTTTATTACTATAACATAAGAAAATGCTTCGGTTCTATCCATAGTTTTCCTACCAGCTTTTTCGTTGCTTATAGCTATGGCGGATAACAATTATAATTTATAAATAGATGTCGATCACACAGTTCGCGACTATGGTTTTTTGTATGGGATGTAACCTGCCTTTATTAGAGACTCGCGACCTTTGTCAGATAATATATAGTTATATAGTTTTCTGGTTGGCGAATCTTCGGGCTCATCTTCTCTAATTACTAAATAAAATGTATTTAAATATGGATATGTGCCATTTCCAATTGTCTCATCACTTGGCATTACACCATCAACTGATATAAGTTTAAGTCCAGGAACTTGATACATTTTCTTCGCATAATAAAATACACTATAGCCTATCGCATTTGCAGAATTGTTGTATGATGCTATAACGTCTATCAGACCGTCCATCTCAGCTGGCTCTTCAAACTTTAACGGTTTCTTTGGGGTTATACCTTTCATCACAAGGTTTAAAAATAGTGTTTGACTTCCACTATTGAGTGGCCTTTGAAATGCTTGTATTTCTTTATCTGCACCACCGACATCTTTCCAATTTTTTGTTATGCCTGTGTATATTTCTTGTATTTGTTTTGTAGTGAGATTATTTACTCTATTATTTTCATTTTCAATAAAAACCAAAGCATCTACTCCAATTGGAGTTATAATTAACTTAGTGCCTGACTCTTCTATAATTTTTTTTGTTTCACTTGACGCTTCATACACAAGAAGTAAATCCTTTTGTCCTTCAATCAAACTTCTCCAAGCATAATCTGTAGTTGATACTTTTGTATTATTTTGAGATGTAATTAAATTTTCTGACAATACATCCGACCTTATTTGTGCCATCAAAGGCATATTGGCAGTTGACCCATCCACTCTTGGATAGTTTTTGGCATTTAAAGTTTCTTCTTCCTTTACCTGTGCAGCAATTGTTGTTTCTAATGTTAATATTGCAAATGCTAATAACAATACTATAAACTTCTTCATGACAAATCACCCTTTCTCAATTATTTTATTTCTATAATATCATTTGGTCTCATTATAAGTGTACTAGGTGTATTAAACTTACTTGCCCTCTCTTCATTAAATAAATCTCCTGGTGCCATATGATATGGTATAGTGTGTTTCGCTTTTATTAATTTTTCACACTCTATAGCCTCATCTATATCCATATTGTATATGCCATCCATAGGTAAAAAGGCATAATCAATGTTGTATGAACCTAAATCATTCATTTGGTTTGTAGTAGAGGTGTCTCCTGCCACATATACTTTTTTACCATTTGAAGTAATTACAAAACCCACACACTCATTAATGTTATGGTTTTTATTATATGCCTCAACTGCTTCTATATGCATGCCTAATTCATCAAACGTATTGTAGCCAGCATTACCAAAACAATCTGCTGCCCTAATTATTTTTACATTTTCATAATTTGGTATAAGGTCAATTTTTGTATGGTCATAGTGCTCATGAGTTATAAGAATTAAATCTGCTGGTTCTTTATAGTCATCCCCTGCAAACGGATCTATATAACACACTTTCCCGTTCTTAAGTAATAATTTTAAACTTCCGTGACCTAGATATTCTACTCTGTCATATTCCATAGTATTTACCTCCGATACTTTTATTATATAATAAATTTATACTTTTTTAAAGTCTCCCCTATCAATTACCAAATCATAACCTATTCTTTTCATTCTTGCACTCATACAGTTCTTACATTCTGCTGCTTCATCACCTGTACATATCTTATTATCATATAATAAATATTTACTTCTAACCTCAGTTGGTGAGAGATTTGGCATAACGACATTTGCACCATGCTGTACTCCCATTTCTCTACCTAATGGATGAATAGTGCCAAGGGCTGTAGTAGCTGGCAATAAAACATTTGGCCAAATTATACGTACAATTGACAATAACAAAAGTGTTTTTTCCAATGTTCCGGCCTTTTCATTTTTATATATAGTATCTTTATGTGGTATAAAAGGACCTATGCCACACATTTCTGGTTTAAACTCTTCTATAAACTTCAGATCATGTGCCAAATTCAAATTTGTTTGATACGGACACTCTACCATAAACCCAGCACCAACTTGATATCCAATATCTCTTAAATCTTGCAAGCATTTCATTCTGTGTTCATAAGACATTTCTTTTGGATGGATTTTTTCATAATGTTCTTTGTTAGCAGTTTCATGTCTAAGCAAATATCTATTTGCACCAGCATCAAAATATTTTTGGTAAGTTTCTTTTTCTTTCTCACCTATAGATATTGTAATTGCGCAATCAGGAAATTTATTCCTTATATGAGAAATAATTTCAGTCATTAAGTCATCGTTATAGAATAAATCTTCACCACTTTGCAATACAAAAGTTCTAAAACCAAGTTCATAACCAATGTCACAGCAATTATATATTTGTTCTTTTGTAAGTCTATATCTTTCACAATTTTTATTACCACTTCTTATTCCACAATAATAACAATTATTCTTACAATAATTTGAAAACTCTATAAGCCCTCTCGCATAAATTTTTTTGCCATATACTGAAGTGGCAAGTTTAACGGCTTCATTTTTTAAAATTTCTTTTTCCTCATCGGTAATGTTATTAAGTAATGACTCATATTCCTCGACTGTCAAACTATGGGTGTCAATAAATTTACTAATTATATTGTTCATAAGTGACCTCCTTCAGGCTTCTAAGTTTCGCCCCTATAAATAAAAAAGTTACCTAAAAAGGTAACAAATAAAAGTCGAAATTACTTTGGACATAATACTTGTACCTTTTTCCTCAGACATTCTTTAGAATCAGAATACAATTCAATTTTAATTCTTTTTGTTAAATAATACAAGTGGAATTTAGTATACTTTATAAATAATACCTCCTGCTACAACAAATTCATTATCATAAATAACTATGGATTGACCTTTTGTAATGGCTTTTTGATATTCTAAAAATTCTACATCTAGAGTCTCGTTAATTACATTTACAATACACTCACTCATTTTACTGCCAGATCTTATTTTTGCTCCATATACTTTTTTATTAGAATAATAGGAATCAAAAAATATTTTAGATATATAATTTATCTCTTTAGCAATAACATTTTTGTGAAATGAATCATCGATATCACCGACAACGACTTCGTTAGTTTCACTTTTTAATTCTATAACATATAATGGTTTGCTAGATGATATTTTAAGACCTTTTCTTTGCCCGATAGTAAAATTCCATATACCTTTATGAGTTCCGAGCACATTGCCTTGTTTATCAATTATATTTCCTATTTTTTCATCTACGTTTAATAATTCATTATAATCGCCTTCATAAAAATCTTGGCTATCGTTTTTGTC
>OMRR01000188.1 GCA_900313535.1 uncultured Eubacteriales bacterium | reverse complement strand
TCTGAAGGTAAACAGTTAACAGAGCAAGAAGCTACTGATTATAATGAATTATTAAATACTTTAACTGGTGGAAATATAAAGGCATTACAAGAAAATAAAAAGGAATTAGCTGACTATTTAGATGCTATTAAAAACGGTAGAATAACATTTAGTGACGCGGATGAAGCAAAGGCTGTTATAGAAGATATAACAGCTAAATATAAGGATGCATCTGGTAAATTGTCTGAATACTCAGAAGAAATAAATTCAGCAATAGAAACACTAGAATTACCTGATGATATAAAGAAGTCATATAAAGAGATGTTTGGTAATTTACTTACTGTAGACCAGACTGAATTAGATACAATATTTTTGAATACAAAGAATGCAATTAGTGAAGAATTAAAGACTTTGTATGATGAAATGGGTAAGGGTGGATATTTTAAGCAGCTTAAGGCTTCAATGTATTTTAAAGATGCGATGGACGCTGCATTAGATATGGGTAAAAACTTTGGAGGGCATATTTCTGATGGATTAACATCTTCTTATAATACAACATATTTACCAGCAGTGCAGACATTCTTCTCTGATGCATCTGATGATATTAAGAAGGAAGCTAGAGGAACGATTGATGCTTTTGTAGGTAGTCTAAATGACAATGTAAAGAATAGTGCAGATTCACTAAAAGAAGAGTCTAAAAAATTAGGTGAGTATACAGACGATGGGCTTGTAGAAGGTTTAAATAAAAATAAGAAAAAAGTTACTGATGCATCAAAAGACATAGCAGCAATACCTGGATTAAAGATCAAGGAAGATAATGAAATAAGTTCACCTTCAAAACTTACAAAAAGATATGGTGCATATATTGATGAAGGTTTAGTACTTGGGTTGAAATCAGGTATTAGTAAAATAGAGGCTATATCTAAGAAAATAGCTAGTACTGTAGTAAATGAATTAAAAATAAAGTCATCGCAGATTACAATTTTAAAGACATATGGGTATAATTATATAGACAGTTTCTTTAAGGGTATAGTACTTAAAAATAATGAATTAAATAAAATAGTTGATATATTGAATAAAGTAATAAATACTTTTAAGATTACAGGTACAAATAGTAGTATACTTATTAAATATGGTAATACTTATATAAACGATTTTATGAATGGAATAGTATTAACTAATGCATATAGGCAAAAAATTAGTAATATACAAAATACAGTGGTATCACTTTTAAAACCCACAAATAATACATTGAGTAATATAAAAGTATGGGGTAGTTCTCTGGTTGATAGTTTAGTAAGTGGTATGACTGTATCTAATGCTAACAGAACTACAATTAGTAATGCAGGTACTACTGTATATAATAGTATGATTAGTTCAATGAAGAGTTTAAGTGGTAGCTTAAGTACATCTAGTAATAACTTTATACATAATCTTACTAATCCTATAACAAACGGATTAAGTGCATTACTTAATAGTATGGATTCATTTTATATAAAGTTTAGGAATAAATGGCAAGGGGTAGCCAATCTACTTTCTAATAAGTTTATAGGCAATTCAATGGGTATTACGAAGGTGCCGAATCTTAATGACAATTACTATCCATTTGGCGACAATATAGTAAGATTAGCACAGGGTGCAGTTATAAAACCAAATAATGAATTTATGGCTATACTTGGTGACCAGAAGCGTGGAGTTAATATTGAGACGCCACTTGCTACAATGAAACAAGCATTTATTGAAGCATTAAATGATGGCGGATATAGCGGAGGCAATATAACAATTCCTGTATACATAGGAAATGAAAAGATTGACACATTGATTGTAAACTCCAATAATAGAAGGGGTATGCGTAACAACGGGAGGGTTTAATATGGCTTTATTACAAATAGGTACTACAGAGCTTCATAACCCTACAACTTATAGTTTACAGAAGTCAGACCTTGATGGAGCTGGTACTACCCGCTCCATTGATGGTACACTTCATAGGGACAGAATAAGAGCTGGGGTTGTTAAAATAGAAGCAGGTTGGGAGTGCATATCATATGCTGATATGACTGCTATATGCACAGCTGTTGAACCTGCTTCGTTTACAGTTCAATACTTTGACGGTAGTTCTTCGTTAAAGACTGCAACAATGTATGCAGGTGATAAAACTATCGAACTTGTTGGTGTTAATTGTTCTAACATTACAGATAGTAGATGGAATGTAAAGTTTAATTTAATTCAATATTAAGGAGGGGTATAGGCATGTATAATGCTGGTACGACATATATAAATAATATGTTTACATTTGACCGTATGTTGAGCTTGCAATTAAATGTTCAATACAATAACGGCTTGAGTGAAACATTATATGATGAAGATATAGTAGAGAACTCATTTAATATTGACTTAGCTTGTACCAATAATAACTCATTTGGATTTGGTGCATCTATAATGAATATTTGTAACATATCATTATTAAATAAGAAGTCGGTTGTATCGCAGTTTGAGGGTGCAGTTATAGAGGTATACATAAAGGCACAGGAGTCTGCAAATAGTGAAACTGTTGTAAGCATACCGATGGGCGTATATGATGTAATAAGCACTGAAGTAGTTGATACAGATAACAATGTCAGACTTAAATGTTATGACTTTATGAATAGATTTAACATAAAGAATAAAGAGGGAGCTACAGGGAGACTATATAATATACTTTCTAGGGTTTGTTACTTGACAGGTATTACATTTGGCATGACCAAGGCAGAGGTTGAAGCATTTCCTGGTGCATCTGTGAGTTATGTATTAGGTGGCGGAGCATTTGAGTCATTTAGGGACATAATAGAATATTGTGCAGAGATAATGTGTGGATTTGCTACAATGGATAGGTACGGGAGGCTTGTAATAAGGAAATTTGGGGTAGCTACAAATAAGACTATACCTGAAAGTTTTATTAGTTCAAGAAAAACTGATAATATAACATTTACTATATCAGAG
>OMRR01000125.1 GCA_900313535.1 uncultured Eubacteriales bacterium | reverse complement strand
TCTGAAACCTCTCCGGAATCGTAATCTTTAACATTTAAAGATACGATTGCGGCATGTCCTAGAGGGCTCGCACTGCTCGCCCCTACGGTGTCAGCGTTAGCCCCTACGGTGCTACCACCAATCCATGAAAAATCACCGTATATCTTTACGCCATCTATTTTAGTAACTTCATTATAAAAATATTCTGTCAATTCTTTTTCTTTTTTTTCTATATTATCTACACCAGTCTCATTTAAAAAATCAATAGCTGCAGAAAGTCCTGCTATACCATGCGAATTGAGTGTACCTGCCTCAAGTCTAGTAGGATATTCAAGTGGTTGATCCTCTTCGTATGTTTTGACACCAGATCCACCGCGCTTCCATGCATCTATTTCTATCCCTTCTTTAACAAGAAGCCCACCAGTACCTTGTGGTCCATATAGACCTTTATGACCAGTGAAACAATATATATCTATGCCAAGTTCTTTAACATCAACTTTTCTTGTGCCAGCAGATTGAGAACCATCAACAATTAATATAGCATTATGCCTATGTGTAATCTCAGATATTTTCTTTATATCGTTTACATTACCTGTAAGATTAGAAATATGATTGACTACAACTACTTTTGTCTTATCATCAATTATTTTCTCAAAATCATCAATGCTTAAAATTCCATTTGTATCTGCTTTTACAAATTGTAAATCAATATGTATTACTTTTTGCAAATGATAAAGTGGGCGGAGTACAGAATTATGCTCTGTATCCGTTGATACCACCTTATCCCCCTCTTTAACAACACCATTAATTGCTATATTCAATGCCTCTGTAGAGTTACATGTAAATATTACATTCGATGGTTTATCAAAGTTAAAAAACTTAGCTATCTTAACGCGAGCATCGTAAACAACCCTTGATGCAGAAAGTGTCGCGCCATGTGCACCACGAGAAGCATTGCCTTGCGTTCTCATAGCATTTACCACTGCATCAATGACTTGCTCAGGTTTATGTAAAGTTGTTGCTCCGTTATCTAAATAAATCATACTATTTATTTAATATAAGTTTAAAGTCTCTGCCTTCTCTATCATGAGTTACTTTGTAACCTTTTGACTCTGCAAAGTTTGACACATTTTTTTCTGCAGTTCTATTGTCAACAAGAACAACTAACTCACTCGGATTATTTTTGTTTATCTCTTCTTCTGTCATAAGCACTGGCTTAGGACAAGAATATCCTCTTGCGTCTACCATATTACTTCTCTTCTGATTTTAAATTAGTAATTGAAATAACAAGGAGTGCAATTATTATACATACAACTACTACTGGTACATTTGGATTGCTCTTTGCAAAACTATATGCAGTATATACACCTTCTTTTAATCCTGGGTCTGCACCACCAGCAAGACCAAAGTTATGTGCAAATGCTGCACCAACAAGCATTCCAAGTACAGTTATAGCTGAATCGCCATTTCCTTCACCAGTAAGGATAAGTTGACGAAGTGGGCATCCGCCAAGAAGGCAAGAACCCCAACCAACTATCATCATACCAAGGAAGTTCCATAATCCATCAGAATGTGCTACAGGTTGACTTTGCATAGAGAAATTAAGTTTTACAACATTTCCTTGTCCACCAAAGATAATGTTTCCAACTAATACTGCTACAAATACTGCTACAAATCCTAAAATGAGATTAAAGTTTTTGAACATTACTATATCACGAATTCCACCAACCATACACATACGAGACTTTTGAGCAAGTGCTCCAACAATAAGACCTGCGATTAAAGCTATAATGATAGGTGCATGCATTGATCCTGGTCCAGCTGTAGAAATTGCAAATGGAGCTGCGTTCTTTGCTCCTTCAACATTTGCCTTTACATCAGCAACATATTGGGTAAGTACTGGCCATGCAAGATAGAATGCTACAAATAATACTACAAGTACAATTGGAAGTACAAATCCATCTAAATTGGTTGTATCATAATTTCTCTTAAGTCCAAATCCTTTCTTAAGGAATACTACACCAATTAAAATACCTACTGCGAAACCAATGAGTCCTACAAAAGCATTTAAATCTCCACCACCCATTCTAATAACCATACGAAGTGGGCATCCAAGGAAAATAAGTGCACCAATCATAACCATAGCGCCAAGAGCAAATCTAAGTGCAGGGCTTGATCCTGCTTTTGCTCTCCACTCTCCAGATGCAAGTGCTGCAATTAAAGAACCGAGAACTATACCAACTATTTCTGGTCTAAAATATTGTACAGGTGCTGCTGAATGAAGTTTAGTTGTTCCAGCAATATCACGAATAAAACAAGCAATACAGAATCCCATGTTCTTTGGATTTCCATTTAAAGCAAGCACTACTGCTGCGATACCAATTACAAGTCCAGTAATAATGATTAACGGATTAATTTTTGTTTTCATAATCTCCTCCAAATTTTAGGCTATGCCTATTTTATGGAATAGACAAGTTTCATTTCACAATTCTTATATCATTTTAATCTCGCAACTTGGTTTCTACAAATAAAAAAGATTCTTCTTAAACAAAAAAGAATCTCATTAAAAAGTTGAAAACCAATAATCTTGTTTTTCTCTCCTTTGACATAAGATAAATGGTCGGAATTTTTGGGAATCGAACCCACAATGAATGCTTTCTCACCAGAGAACTAGAAAACTCCCTATCTAATGAAATTCATCTATTCAATTACAATAATTATACCATATATAACCAAAAAAGCAACCACTTTTATTGGCATACAATTTATTAGATTTTTCCTAATATTTTGTAAATATTTCCTGCAAATGGCTCTTTTCAACTTTACAAGCTATGGCAAGCCTTAGCAAAATGGCGGCCTTTTGCGGTGATAAATTATCTGCTGCAACTGTGTTATCACAAAGCAAATTCTCCTTAAGTATAATGCCATCATCTATACGCGAACAAACCACAACTGGTATTTCCAATTTATCAACTATAGACTTATATGCCTCGCTAAACTCTCCTGCTCCAGCACCAGCGATGACTATACCATCAGAAGATTTTGCTGCATATTCCAAAAGCCCAGGATTAGCGTCTACAGAGAAATATAATATTGACACCTTTGGCAATACATCAATTTTACTGACGTCAAATATAGATTCCAAAGTATGACATTTAAATGGAGATGCATATAAATACACCCTTCCATCTCTCACAATGCCCATAGCTCCCATGCCACTTGATGAAATCGCTGTCACATGATATGTACTAGTCTTAGTCACAGTTCTTGCTGCAAATATACAATCAGAAAAAACCACCAATACGCCTTTTCCCTTTGCCTCTTTAGAAACAGCTACACAAAGTGCTTCATACAAATTCATATATCCATCAGCCGAAATTGATGTCGCTGGTCTCATTGAACCTGTAAAAACTACAGGCTTATCCGTCTTAACAGTCAAGTTTAAAAAGTATGCAGTTTCTTCCATGGTATCCGTGCCATGCGTTATGACAAAACCTACAACATCTAGATCTTTTGCAAGTTCATTAATCTTATTTGCCAATTTTATCCATATTCTATCCGTTATATCATCCGAATTAATATTACATATTTGCAATGCTTCAATATCAGCGACATCTTTTAATTTTGGTGTTGCAGCAATCAAATCATCTATGGTAAGAGTCCCCGGCTTATAACCAACTATCTTTCCATCTTCTCCTACCCCCGCAATCGTCCCACCTGTGGCCAATATTATAACTTTGTTTCTCATCAGACCTCCATCTCCAGTATCTTTTCATACTCTATCTTTTTATCTTTGAGCAAGCCTTCGATTTTTTCTTTGTCTGCCACCTCAGCCGCATATGATATGCCACAATCTGCAGTCAAATTTCTAGGAGCAGATATAAGTGCTCCTTTTATGCCGTTATCCTTACATACTCTTTCAGTTGCCATAGCCTCACTTGATGTGTAAAATGTAATTATCAATTTTAATTCTTTTTTCAACATAATACTAACTCATTAACCTACTTTCAAAAAATCTTATGATTCGATTTTTATCTTCCATCTTACTACGGTTTTCTGCTTTTGACCTATACATTATAAGTTCTGCAACTATAGATATAGCTATCTCTTCAGGAGTTTCTGCCGCTATTTGAAAGCCAATAGGAGCGCAGACACGATTAAGTTCATCTTCGCTAAATCCATCTTCAAGTAATTTTTCTTTCAGCACCTTATTCTTATTTGTGCTACCTATAACCCCTATATATCCTGCATCTGATTTTAACATTTGTTTTTCTACAAGATAGTCTGACACATGCCCCCTTGTCATTACCACAACCATATCATTTTTTGTCACATTTACTCGATCCAAAATATTTTCCATCGGAGCGCAAATTACATCTTTTGCTCCTACAAATCTATCTTTTGTAGCAAATTCTTCTCTATCATCCCACACAACAAATTCAAATCCCACATAGCGCACAAGCTTTGCAAGTTCCATACTTACATGTCCACCACCAAAAATGTAAACTATACTTTTACTCTTATTTTGTGCCTCTAAACTTTTTAATACCTCTTTTGATTCACTGTCATTTTTTAGATATGTAAACTTCATCTTACTATTTCCGCCACATACCATTCCAATCTGCTCAGCGCCACTTTGACTCAAATTATATTCTTTTATGCCACCCATCTTCTTTTGCAAAAGTTCTTTAGCATATAAAGTGACTTGATACTCCATATTACCACCGCCTACTGTACCAAAGCTTTCGCCTTTTATGTTTACAAACATAAAGGCTCCCGCCTTACGTGGTGTACCAATTATTGAAGATTCGATTAACTCCACTAATTCTAAATCTTCATTTGCCTCTAGACATTCATTTGCTTTTTTTAATATTTCTTCGTACATAGTTTACACATTGTAATGGTGCAGAATCGTAGTTACCACAGCTGCACCAATTGACCTCGCTTTATCAGATATAGTAAAACAATTATCATATTCCGTGAGTCTTGGATCAATGTCCGCTATTTTAAGTCCTTTTTCTACAAAATATCCATCACGAATTATTCCCCTCAAAATTCCATCTATACTAGCATAAACTTTCTCTCCACCTTGTACGGGCGAGCTATGCGAACCCTCATTCGTAGGGGCGACGCACTGCGAGCCCTCGCACATATCTATGACCGCTAATATATCATCTTTATTTACTTTATCCCCAATCTTATGTAAATTATGAATAACGCCCGTCGCTGGCGAATGCATAACTCTATCTGCTCCATGTGATGCTATAAGTCCAGGAATTCCAGTATTTACTATGGCAGAACCATTCTCATATATTTTTGCTAAATTATGCCCTCTCATTGTCTCTATCACATAATGACAATCTTTTTTTGCAGTAAATCCAGGTCCAACACCAATAACTAAATCTGCCATGTCAATAATTGTTCCAAGATTTTTTTTGGCAAGAATTGCATCCACAACTACATCAAATTTGATTTCATCCAATATTTTCGCATCAGGGTCTATAACGAGTGCAACCTTTTTTTCATCCCAACACTTGTCTATTGATGAAACAAGTTTATCGCACAATACACACTCTACGTTTCCTAGCACTTTTTTACCATCGTATATAGCATTTGAAAAAGAAACCTCTGTCCTTATACAAGAAGGCTTCTCAATATCAGTACAACAAACTTTGAATCCAGCATATGCAAGATTCCATATTATGCCACTTGCAAGGTCCCCAGCACCTCGTACTAATACTTTCGTTTTTTTTACATCTATATTTCCCATATTAATAACAATACATATGATTTAATAATTTAATTATCAAAAATCAATCATCAATTCAATAATTCTAAATCCTCTTTTACATCTATATCAACTAAATATTTATCATCAATATAATACTTATACAAAACTTTAAAATATTTATTTAACAATTCTCTCGCGCCTTTGTCCCCTTTAAGCTTTAATAATTCATCAAAATACTCTTTTTCAAAGTAGGCAGGATTTTTAGCATCATCACTATACATCACAGCAATTCCATTTTTGTTCAACACACTATTGTAAATGAAATTTGCCAACTCTCTTTCAGGAAGTAATGGCATATCAGCATTTACAAATACAATGGCATCGTAGGGCTTGGCACTTACAGAGTCCACTCGTACGGGCGAGCTATGCGAGCCCTTGCAAAATTCTACCGAGAGTTTTATAGAAGCTGACAAACCTTCGTTTGCATTATCATTCTTTATCATGATAACTTTATCTTTATAATTCGAGTCATTCAATATCTCATCATATTGGCTTATAACTATTACATCAACTTTTACATCTTTACACTTTTCACTTACGGAAAACTTATCTAAAACTTTTTCTTTCGCATTTGTCAACTTATCAATCATTAATTGATATAGTTTCTTATTCATAGCGGACTCACAATGCGTCGCCCCTACAATATCAGTGATTTCTGCCATCAGTTTATTACTACCAAATCTTCTAGAAAATCCAGCTGCGCATAGCACAATCGCAACTCGTTTTACAACTATCGGACACATAGGGGTGACGCATTGCCAACCCTCATCGTTGTAGGTGCGAACTTTAGGAACCCTCACATATAATTGATTATTTCCTATATCATCACCAAAAAGACACTTATATATACATACTTTTGCACTACTAAATCTTTCCTTTAATGGTTCAAAATAATAATGATTTACAAAATCATTAATCAAATTTTCTGTCACAATAGTCTCTGGCTTAATATTATTATCATTCAAATATTTATCACTTCCATAAAACTCATTAAATCGATGGCATACAACTCCTATCTCTCGTCCTACAGCTTCCATACCAACTACTATAATGATTTCATTTACATTATTTGGAATTACAGGCTCGCCTCTACGGAAACAAGTGTTCGCCTCTCCTGCCTTACTTTTATTATCTACGAAATCTACATCACATATACGAGGTATTTTCATTGGCATTGAACGACTGCCATCTGCTTCAATAATAACATAGTCAAAATTGTCACATACTAATTTATAATCATCATCGCTCAGTGGAGTAATTAATTCTTTTTCTATATTCATGTTTGCTATATAATAAATTTTACCACTTATTACATTACCTATTAATTTATCTAATGTCATACAATCGGGCTCGCAATGCTCGCCCCTACGAGGGCTCCTAAAGTTCGCCCCTACGATATCACTCCTCATCACTACGATATCTGCATTTGAACCTACTACAAGCGACTCTTTCACGTCATCATCATACCACATGTGTGTAGTGGTAGTTATACAAACTTTTTTATTTTCCTCTGCGTATTTTTTTGCAAGACTCTTTACCAAAGTCGTCTTGCCGCCACTCCCACATACTGCTATAACATATGCCATTAAGGAATCTCCTTATCAAACGCTTCCACAATAGTTTTACGGAAACCTTCACGTATATCTAGAAATTTAAAAAGTTCAAAAAAGCAAACAAGAGATAATTTTGCATACCTATCAGATATTTCCTTTATTGCTCTTTCTTTTTGTTGTTCCGTTAGTATATCCTTTTCCTTAATTTGAGTTATTGTTCTTTCTTTCATAGACTCAAACTTTTTTATATCACAAACCTTACTATGCATATCTCTACTTACACGAGCAAATCTTTTAGCATAGTAATCTATGTTTCCTAAATCTTCACTCATTGCACGTGCTATTGATTTTTTTCCTTCAATATACTCATATATAATACCAATATCTCCATTAGATAGTTCAACAATATCTCCAACCTTTGGCGTCTTAACGCCAGCCTCAAGTGTTTTTTTTTGTAGCCTCTCTATCATATTCCAATGATTCTATGTCATTATCTAATACCTCGCCTACAAACTTAACCATCCACTTTTTATCAGCACTAACATAACTTTTTGAATTCCTTCTTTCACTAAAGCATGTCCACCCAGTTAAATCAAAATTTTTAATCATTTTCTCTCACTTTCGTGGGCACGCATAGCTCACCCTTACAATTAAACAAATAGTGTCGCCCATGCAAAACCTTAATTAAACAATTTATCAAAGTGTGCATCAATCGCTTGTTTAACTTCATCTCCAGGATTGACAAATTTAAGTAATCCAAAGAAACATACAAGTCCATACTTTGCAAATTTCTTTGTTATCTCATCTAAAACTTTTTCATCAGTAGTATCATAGTAGTATTTTATAAAACTCATCCACATATCATGCAAATATTTTGCTTCACAGTGGAAAAGCCTATCAGTAACATATGATGGGAAATAATGGAAGAAATAGTATAGGCAAGCAATGTCATAATCAGGATTACCATATGCTATCGCGCCAAGGTCAATTACAAATTCTTCTGTATCAGTCATTATGAAGTTTCCTGATTGGAAATCACCATGAATACATGTGTTTTTCTTTTCTATACCATCAAGAAGTTTGAGCGCCTTTTCTTTTTGAGATTCATTCATTATGTCCCATTTTAATATTTCTCCTCTTACCCTTTCTTCAAATGACTCAAACTTATTTACATCACAAACTTTGCTATGTAAATCTCTTGCTATATGAGCAAATCTCTTCATATACATATCAAAGTGCTCTATATCTTCTCCAGCTGCTCTTGATATAGATTTTTTCCCTTCAATATACTCATATATAAGTCCTAATTCTCCGCTTGGAAGTTCTACTATATCATCTACCTTTGGAGTTTTGACTCCAATTCCAATTGCTTTTTTTGTTACTTCCATTTCTTTTTCTAGAGAGTCTAAAGTCATAGGTGCAAATTCTGTGCCAAACTTAACCATCCATTTCTTATCAGCACTTACATAACTCTTTGAATTCCTTCTTTCACTAAAGCATGTCCATCCAGTCAAATCAAAATTTTTGATCATAAAACCATCCTCCTACAAAATTGTTTTATCCAAAGAAATACTTTGGGCCGCGAGCTACTGCTCTCGATTAAAATTGTATTCCGTTTTCGATGACAAACATTTTAAACTCTTCAAGTGTCTTAAGCTTTCCAAACAATAACTTTACCAATCCTTCATCAGGTTCAGTTAGATCAGGGACCATTATAACATTACATTTTGCATTTATAGCACTCATAGATCCATTTGGAGAATCTTCAACTGCCATAGTTTCCTCTGGCTTCACTCCAATTTTCTCACAAGCATATAAGTATACATCTGGTGCCGGTTTGCCCTTTTCTACCTCAGTTGCACTAATTACATAATCAAAATATTTCTTTATATCTACTGCACTTATACATTTTTCAGTTCTCTCTATAGCAGTGGCGGTAACTATTGATGTAATCACATTGTTTTCTTTTAAAAACTTTAAGCAGTCAACAACTCCCTTTTTTAAATGCAAGCCTTCCTTTCCTATTTTTTCATCCACAAGTTTCCTTGCATACTTTCTAATATCTTCGCACTCAACATTTTGTCCAAACCAACTTTGCATTCTTTCCAGTATAAATGGTCGACCAAGTGACCTAAGAGATAAAAATTGTTCTTCACTTACTTTATAACCAAAGTGTTCAAAGGCTAAAGGCCAACATAACTTATAATACTTTTCAGTGTCAATCAATGTACCATCTAGATCAAATAATACTGCTTTTATTTTTTTAGTAATCATCGTTATACCTCATCTAACATTCATCGATTATTATACCATATTTATACAATAATTGCTAAAAACAAAAAAGGACGGATTATTTAATCCGCCCTAGATTTATTTACTAACTAATATTTAGCTTTGTATTGGTGTAGAATAAAGATTTCCAAGTGCTTTTAAATAAGTATATCTTGCCTTTGCTTCATTTTGATTCTTCTCATAAAGTCTAAGTGCCTTTTCCTTATCCTTAAGTGCAAGTGATGAGTAACGAACTTCGCCATCGAGGAATTCTTGATACTTGTCGAAGTTTGGTTCTTTACTATCAAGTACAAACTTTTGTTCCTCTCCTGTTGCATTTGGGCGGAAACGGAAGTTGTGCCAATAACCACACTCAACTGCAAGTTTCTCCTCAACCTCTGCCTTGCCCATACCTTTCTTTATACCATGATTTATACATGGAGCATAAGCAATTATAAGTGATGGCCCATCATAGTTCTCAGCTTCCATTATTGCTTTAACGGCTTGATTTCTATCAGCACCCATACAAATCTGTGCTACATATACATAGCCATATGACATAGCGATAGAAGCAATATCTTTCTTCTTTACATCCTTGCCACCTGCTGCAAATTGTGCTACAGCACCAGTTGGAGTTGCCTTTGATGACTGTCCGCCTGTATTTGAATAAACTTCTGTATCAAATATCATTATATTTACATCTTCATTTGAAGCAAGCACATGGTCTACGCCACCAAATCCAATGTCATAGCCCCAACCATCACCGCCGAAAATCCATTGACTCTTTTTAGCAAGATAATCCTTCTTTGCCATCATTTCTTTTGCAAGAGCATTTGTTGATTTTGAAAGTAATGGTATTAATTTATCAGTTGCCTTTCCATTGAGTTTAGAATTCTTACTTGTATCTAAATATTCTTTGAGTGCATCTTTGAGTGCTCCACTTGATTCAAGCATAAGTTGCTCTGCTTTCTTTAATAAAGAACCTCTTATAGCTTTTTGAGCAAGGAACATACCATATCCAAACTCTGCATTATCTTCAAAGAGTGAGTTATTCCAAGCTGGTCCTCTTCCATTAGCATCTTTAGTATATGGAGTAGATGGAGAAGAGTTGCCCCAGATTGATGAACATCCAGTAGCATTTGCTATATACATTCTATCACCAAAGAGTTGAGTTATAAGTTTTGCATAAGGTGTCTCTCCACAACCAGCGCAAGCGCCTGAGAACTCTAAGTATGGCTTCTTAAATTGTGATCCCTTAACTGTCTGCTCTCCAAAGTGCTCTATAACATCTT
Source organism: uncultured Eubacteriales bacterium (assembly GCA_900313535.1). Taxonomy (GTDB): domain Bacteria; phylum Bacillota; class Clostridia; order Lachnospirales; family Lachnospiraceae; genus UBA3633. The sequence goes on along the minus strand of OMRR01000125.1, from coordinate 11,133 downwards.
CTTTTTGTTCAAGTGTAACTGCATAATCAAAGTACTTTTGATCACCAGTTGCTTTCTCTAAGTTCTCCATCACAAGTGCTTTCTCGCCTCTCATACCTGGACATGTATCAGCACAAACACCACAACCAGTACAATCCATAACGCTTGTTACTATAGCAAATTTATATCCTTCCATTCCATTTAAATCTCTTAAAGGCATATCCTTTGGCATATCTTTTACATCATTTGCATTAAGTGCTACTGCTCTTATAGCAGCATGTGGACATACTAAAGAACAGAAATTACATTGTATACAATTATCTTTATTCCATACAGGTACCTTTACTGCGATACCTCTCTTTTCATATGCAGCTGTACCAGATGGAGTATTTCCATATACATAATCTTTGAATGCAGATACTGGAAGATTATCACCTGCTTTATTGTTTACACTTCTTTGAATTAAATCTACAAACTTAACTACATCCTTTGGTCCCTTTGATGCAGCCTTCTTAGTCTCTTTAATCTTTATGGTCTTCCAAGTAGCAGGTACATTTACTTTAACCATTCCTGTAGCACCAGCATCTATAGCATCAAAATTCTTTTTAACTACATCTTCACCTTTTCTTCCATAAGTAGCTTTTGCTGCTGCTTTCATATACTCTATAGCTTTTTTCTCTGGAATAATATTTGCAAGTTTAAAGAATGCTGATTGAAGTATAGTATTGATACGAGTTGGACCCATGCCAGTCTCTATACCTATCTTCACGCCATCTATAGTATAGAAATTAATCTTGTGAGTTGCTATATATTTCTTAACATGATCTGGTAAATTCTTTTCAAGTGCCTTTTCATCCCAATCACAATTCAAAAGGAATGTGCCACCATCAACTAAGTCTTCAACCATATTATAGTTCTCTAAATATGATGACTTATGGCAAGCAACAAAGTTTGCCTTTGAAATAAGATATGGTGACTTGATTGGTTTCTTTCCAAATCTTAAATGTGATGTAGTGACACCACCAGATTTCTTAGAATCATAATCAAAATATGCTTGCACATACATGTCAGTGTTATCACCGATAATCTTTATTGAGTTCTTATTTGCTCCTACAGTACCATCTGAACCAAGTCCCCAGAACTTACAACAAGTAGTTCCTTCAGGAGTTGAATTAAATGCTGCACCCTCTTTCAATGAAAGTTTAGTAACATCATCCTTTATACCAATTGTAAATCCATTTAAAGTCTTATTTGCATAAACTGCTGCGATTTGCTCTGGAGTAGTGTTCTTTGAGCCAAGTCCATAACGTCCACCAAGTATTTTGCACTTTTCAAACTTTGTTCCTTTGAGTGCTGCAACTACATCGAGGTACAATGGCTCTCCAAATGCACCTGGCTCCTTTGTTCTATCAAGTACGCTTATAGTTTTAACTGTACTTGGAAGTGCTTTTAATAAATGTTCTTTAGAAAATGGTCTATAAAGATGAACTTCTATAACACCAATCTTTGCCTTTTTCTTTTTATTCATGAAATCAATATACTCTTCGATAGTTTGACAAACTGATCCCATAGCAATTATTACATGATTTGCTTGTTTGTCACCATAGTAGCTAAATAATTTATAGTTAGTTCCTATAAGATCATTAATTGCATTCATGTAAGTCTCAACTATCTTTGGCATATTATTATAATTTGTATTGCTTGCTTCTCTTGCTTGGAAGAATATATCTGGGTTTTGTGCAGATCCTCTTTCCTCTGGGTGATTTGGATTCATTGCACTATCTCTAAACTCTTTAAGTGCCTTATTATCAAAAAGTGCTTTTAATTCCTTATAATCCCACATTGCAACTTTTTGAATTTCGTGAGAAGTTCTAAATCCATCAAAGAAGTTAATAAATGGAAGTTTTCCTTTTAATGCAGAAAGGTGCGCTACAGGAGTCAAATCCATTACTTCTTGTACTGATCCTGATGCAAGCATACATACACCAGTTTGACGGCATGCATATACATCACTATGATCTCCAAATATTGAAAGCGCATGACTAGCTAAAGCTCTTGCAGATACATTAAATACTCCAGGAAGTCCTTCACCAGCAATTTTGTAAAGATTTGGTATCATAAGAAGTAATCCTTGTGATGCTGTATAAGTAGTTGTGAGAGCTCCTGCTGCAAGTGATCCATGAACTGCACCTGCTGCACCAGCCTCAGATTGCATTTCTTTAACTTGTACTGTCTCACCAAAAATATTCTTTCTACCCTCAGTAGCCCATTCATCAGTGTGTTCAGCCATAACTGATGAAGGTGTGATAGGATAAATAGCTGCTACTTCAGTATAAGCATAAGATGCATGTGCGGCAGCCTCATTTCCGTCCATTGTCTTCATTTTTCTTTTAATAATTCTTTTTGCCATAAATATCCCTCTCCTACTTTTTATATTTATTATTCGTTTTTTTACACTTTATGAAACATCCATTGAACCATCATCTCTATGATAAGTCATGACAATCTTTACACTCTTATTACCAGCTGGTCTTACCATAGTTCCAGTTAAATTAATAGTGACTTTTGAATTTGTTATATTTCCAACTTTTGCCTTATTAATTACATACATAGAAGGAGTTACTGATTCCAAATCAATATCTTCCTGTGCTTCAGTTAATAAATACTCTGACCAATTCTCTATTTCTTCATTTATACGCGCAACCTCTGCAGCATCTTCACCACTGATTATCGGATAATTGATTACTATGTCGCAATTATCATTATCGCCTAGATAATACTGCTCTATTTTTTGGTATCCTGATACATAGAACTTTCTATTTGGAGACTCAAGTTCAGTAGCTGTAGTGCTTACGCCGCCACTCTTGTTTTTATTTGTCTGTGCTGTGCTTCCACCAACATTTGTACTACTTCCACTACTGCTACCACTCTTACCACTACTACTGCTACTTGAATTGTTCTTTTTATTCTCTAATGCCTTCTTTGTAGTTGATGCGGCAAGTCTCTCAGCCTGTCTCTTTAATTCAGCATCATCTATAAACTCACCATTCGCATCTACTCTATATCCATCTGGCGTTCTTGTATTCGTAACCATTACACCAACATGGTTTACATAATAAAGATCATCAATCCATTTTGATACTTCCATCTCACCCTTTGCATCAAAGTGATAACGGAATGCTCCTATGTCCACCCATTCATTTCTTGCATAATCAAAGTTTCCTTTATTGTACATTTTTATACCATCTATGGTTTCAAAACCTACAAATTGCACATACGCAAGTTCAGTCGCAATTGTCTCTGCTTCAGAATAATCTCTTCCAGCAAGTAAATACGATCTAGTGGCAACATTTACAATTTTCGGACTCTCGTCAATCGTTTCATTCTTTTTATTCTTTTTAGCTTTTGGATCTATATGTTTAACTTGTCTTTCAATTTGATTATTTCCGCATACATCTATGATGCATGACACATCTTCTTCAATAATATTTCTACCATATCTCAAATCACTCTTTCCATTCTGAGATTTTGTCAAACTAATTGCTTGATTATTTGCTATAACTATACCCGCCTCTACATTATCACTAACCTTTACTGACTTGCCTCTCTTATTATTATAAATATATAAACTTCCAGAGTTTGCATCAAAATTAGTGAGATATGCTATTAGCTCTTCATCCTGCAATGTTTCATTATTTGAAATGATTATGTTTAATTGTTTTGCATCTACTTCTACTACAGATTTAGCATCATCATCACCAATTTTTGTATATAGTGAATTTCTATTCTCGTAATCCCTTGCTAACTCACTCTTCTTATGTGAACTATATGGGTATGTAGTGACTGCTAAAAATTTATCAGTTTCTTCATTAGTTATAGATTTTAAGTCAGATGATATATGTAAAACATTATAATATAACTTATCCACAATATAATGTGAATATGTAACATTGATATTGCCGTCACCATCAGCATTTACAAACCTAACTTCTTCATTCTTAAGGAAATTTAATGCTGGATCTGTCATGCCATCAAGTCCTTTATAAACATAATAAAATCCTTTTTTAGATTTTATCAAATTATCTACAGCTTCATCCAATGTCCTTGCTCCACTATTAATGACATCAGAAAGTTTTGATTTTACAAGCGGAAACTCCTTATCTATTTTAAAGAACACTCCTCCGTCAAAGAAATCAACTCTTGATACATTACCTTCATTTAATTTATATTCGTTGTGTCCATCAAAATAATATAGAGACCTAAATACCATTTGATAATTCTTTGTAGTTATATCAGTTAAAAACTCATGATAACGTTCTATCTTAAGTTGATAATCACTAAACTCTATATCATGCTTTGCTATAACTTCAGCAACTTTTTCAGTATCTGATGCGTCATAGATATTATTCTTATACACCACAAACTCTATGCCTTCAAGTGTCTCTCTTGTCATAGCTGAAGGTGGTCTTATATCTTTATCCGTAGAATTTACATCAATGTATTCAGAATATGGAAATTCAAAAAACTCATCCTTTGTATAATAATATGAACCATCAGGCAATACACTTGCATATCCACTCATATCATTTACAAGAGTTTTCCAATTTTCATTTACTATATTGTACTCATATAATGTGTATGAGTTTTGCTTTTCACCTATATTTTGCTTTGTATAATACACTTTGTCTCTCATACTTTCATCATCATATGAATAATATACTGCGTCCATATTATAGACATCATCATCTATCTTCTTATTGTTGGTACCATCATAGACAAATAGCCTGTTTGCTGAATCCATGTACACAATATTACCTGTATCTTTTATAATATAATAGCTATCTGCTTTAACATTATCTGCTATGTTAGATAATCTATTTTTGTCTTTAAAACTATATTTAAATAAATTTACATATGCCTTGTTGCTTGTCAATTTTTCAAAAATACAATACGAATCATTGCTATTGAAATAAATTGATCTTGCAATGACATCATTCTCTATGGTATCACTCTCTTCTGATCCGAGATTTTTTAATTTAAGTGTGCCGACCGATACGCCACCACTACTATAAATATCCTTTAAATACAAAAACTCTTTATTTATCTTATTGTATACAGCAGAACCCTTTGATGCCTTTGAAACTTTTTTATTAGAAACAGGAACATTAGTACTTGTTTTTGCATTTGTATTAGTTTTTGTATCATCAGCCTGATTGTCTCCTGCAACTAATGAAGTAGAAGTGAAACCAGTAACCTTAGGATTATTAGGATCACTTAAAAAATTATTGTCTATGGCAACTATCTCTGTACCATCTATATTTCTCATGTAAATAGTATTATCTTTAACATAAAAAACTTTTTGCTCATTGCTAAACATGTAAGCAAACTTTGTCTTTATAAGAGTAATTGACACTACTGCTCCCGTAAATAATAATGTAACCAAAATCGGAAGAAGCATGCTCTTCATTTTCTTCCCACTGTCAATCTTCTTTTTATATTTTTCTATAATTTTTTCATCAAAAATCGTTTTTACTTGTCTCTCACTCATATAAACACCACTTAACTTTTTTAACAAAACTAAGGGGATATTTGCCTCCCCTTAAAGGCGACCCATACTAATTATGCAGAAAATGCTGACTTTAATGATTGGTCAGTTGACTCAAGTTGTTGTGCTGCTGTATTCATATTATCAGCAAAACCCTTAAGCATCTCTGAAAATTGAGTAAATGTTTGTTGCATACTCTCAAACTTTTGATAAAATGCATCTTGTGCTTGACCTTTCCAAGTGTCTTGGAGTCCGCGAACAAGTTGTGCTAACTTTCTAATAGTTTGATCATGCTCTTCTTTGTAATTCATTACTGAAGTTGCATTTTGACGTAAAGACTCAGGTGTAATTTGAATCATTGCCATAGGTTTATCCTCCTAATTATTGTTTATTTACATAATCATGCAATTTTTGTCTAAATCTTTTAGTTTCTTCATTATCTTCTGCTTCAATACAAATTTCTTTTATATCACTTTGATTAAGCATGTAAAAATGCTTATCATCAATATATCCTTCTGGATATAATACAGCAATATAATCGTATCGAACATTATTTTCAATTGGCAACAAGCCAATAATCATTATTTTTTTCTCGCCACCATTTGCTAATACTACTGTTCCTATAGGTAATAAACTATTAACATCCTTATTCATGTTTTATCTCTCCTTTTTAATTTAATATACTAAATTCTTGACTGTTCCAAATACATTTTGTATTGGTTCTTTCATAATCTCTTGTTTCGACATTCCATACTGATTTAAATCATTTAATCTATCCGCCCAATCTATCATGTCATTAAATTTATTCACAGGTTCTAACAAATCATTTGCTTGCCCAGCTACTGTTGTTACTTTATCAATAACTTCGGCTACTTTACCTACTTTATCTGCATTTTCTATAACATTTGAAGATACTGAAACTATCTTTGAAGCATCTGATGGTTGTATATTACCTACTAATACATCAGCCGCATCAAATAATAAAGCTCCGGCATTTTCGCCATGTTGCCTTGCTACATCTATATAGTCTTCCGAAACAAGTCCTACTTGGTGCATTCCTCTTGCATACATTTCGGCTGTAAATGAACATGTTACTTTACTAGCATTCTTTATTATATTACAATTTCCAACTTTATCATTTTCATCATTAAGTATTGCCCATATATCATGTGTTTGTGATATTATATTATTAACTCCAAATGCAGTAACTACAACAGCACCTGGTGATGCTACTCCTCCTGTAAACACAGTCAAAATACCTGACGCAGCTATTGCACCAATAGAACCAACAATTGATGCACCTGCTAATCCAACTTTAACCCATTTATTATCTAATACTCCTTTAACTGTATCTTTAGCATTATTAAACCAACTACCAAGAGTATTCTTTACATCTGTAAATATACTACACCCTTTGTCATATAACCCAAATAGAGTATTAACAATATTTGCATCATTTTTTATTGCTTGTCCTGCTAAATTATATGCTGCCATTCCTATAGGTCCTGCAACTACTCCAGATGCAAGATAACCCATACCTTTCATTGCATTTGCTAGTATTTTGTCAGCATTGAAAAATTCATTTTGGCAAATCCCAAAACCATTATAATTTGAGTTTAAGTCATCAAGTGTTTGTCTTATTTTTATTTGTAATTCATGTAAATCAATACTTGCTCCAGATTCAGACAACACTTCAGAATCAAAACTACTATTAATAGCTATAATTCTATTATTAATACTTTCTAAACTATCAATAATTAGTTTTACACGACTTTTAACATTCTCTATGCCGTCAGGATCCATTGCAATTGTTTTACCACTATGGGAAATCGCTCCTCTTAAAGCTAACGGAGGATCTGCATCATAAGTAATGGCGCTTTTATTTGCAGACGAATTTAGCCCTCTTAAGGCAACCGGTGGATCTGCATCATACAAGTTCATATCTTCATTTGCCATAACTTACTCCTTTCCATAATAATAACATGTTATTACATATTACTTTAAAACATTTTATCTATACTTACTAAATACAATAAATTATCTATATCCACCACCCGAACTACCTGGACCGCCTGATCGAACATGTCCTCCTCCTAGTGATGTTCTACCACCACTTCCATTCCTCCTTCTCCTTTCTTCTGCTTCTCTTATTTCCTTCTCTCTAATGCTCTCTATGGCACTATCTATACGATTTGCTATTTCGACTACTTCTTTTTTACTAGTATTTAATTGAACATATCTTCTCTCTAGCGCTATTATACATTGAGTTGCCGCGTCACCAGAAAAGCATTCACTGATCCCTGAACTAATTCTTCTAACCTCTTCTTCAAGTTTTGCAAATTCATACGATGTATCTCTTAATTGCCTAGCTAACCTTTTGTTTTCTGCATAATTTATCCCCATCCTACACCACCTTTACTTCGCTTCCCTCCCACACACCATAGTGCGCAAGGCAAGAATCATTTATTAAAGTGCCATCTTCTAAAGCAATGTTGAAATTATCAACTGCTATACCAAGACCATCAAAAGTCTCCTTAAGTTTTACCTTAAGTTTCTCAATATCTATAAATAATGGAAGTTCCATATCAATTTTTTGGTCACCTACCACTACTGTAATAATTGCATTTTCCTTTGACCTCATACTACTAAACCTCCAAATTATCAAACATTTCTTTTATCATATTTGACACCTTATCTTTATCTACCAATTGATAGCTAACTTCATTATCAATATTATTTAAAGTCTGTAGATACACTATCTTATCATTTGTAATTATCAGTTGAAATGATTTTAAATTCCTCTTTGATGTATTTCCTGCCATTATAGACACATAATTACAATTTTTAAGCAAGCCTTTGCAAATTCCATCAGCTATATTCTTATCTGCGCCATTCTCAACTAGTTTTTTTACAATTCTATCTTCTATCTCTTTAGCACTTGATTCTTCTTTTAGCTCATCAAATATCTCTTTTAATTCTTTTAGCAATTCCATTTTACATACAAATATGTTTTCGCTAGTCTCACATTTTACATTTCTATCAAAATACAATTTACTAAAACCATCTATGACATCAGCTAAACTATTTTCTGTAATTGTGAGTTCGCCTTTATCATCTATACACATTGTCTCTTTATCTTTATTTCTATAACACAAAATTCTATTTTGTGCTTCTCCATCTATAAGCCCATCAAAGAATAAATAATTCTCCGCTTCCAAAGTTCTAGATATTAGTTCTTTCCCTTTTTCTGTCACTTCCTCCGTGCCGTCAAATCCCATACATATTAAAGCATTTTTATCAAGTGACTTCTTAGCACTCTCTATATTTGCCTTTATCTCTTCAGGTGTCATTCCAAAAAATGGATCGCTGATACCATAAAAATAATTCTTATCAAAATAAGATGCGAGAACCATTAATTCTATTGATGGAATGATAATCTTTTCCATACTATTCACCTTGCACCACTTTAATCAACGTAGACTTCATGCCATTCTTTACATATGCAGAGTCTTTGCCCATAGCCTTTGTCTGTTCTCCGTATGGTATATCAAGAGTAAATGCATTATGCTTTTGCACTGTGCCACCATAGAGTACTGCGACATCATTTGCAATCATCTTTTGCATAAACAAATCTGTACTCAATGCCATTATATTATTTGGAGTATCAGTAATTATAACTATGACATTTAAACCACCGCCGAGATTAACGATATTTCCAAGATAATTACTTGTCTCTTGAGCCATATCATCAAAACACTTCTTATAATTTTCTACATATATAAATATGAATGGATATTTCTTTTCATCAAGTCTATCACCCTTATATGCTTTCTTCCTTTCTTGTAAAGTTGGAAGTAAATCTTTAATCTTATTATCAAAATCCTTTATATCATTTGTTGCATATTCATTAAGCATTATGCTTTGACTATATGCAATAACTGTTTCTGGTTTTACCTTTCCTATAACTTGTTTAAATACAAGCTCATTAAACAAGCCTAAATCAGCATGTGATGATATAATCATAAACTGCTTATCTTTTATATCAATAGTCTCTTCTCTAATATCATTTTGACTTAATCCAAGCAAAATTTCATCTGTAGCATATGTAGAGAGAAGTACTTTCTCTGGCATAACTGGTATAGGTCTTGCACATTCACCCTTCCATGCATTTTTCATTGCCGCAGATAAATCTCTTATCTTACTTACTCTTGCCATCTCATCCTTATCATCAGTAGGAAGTGCAATCTGTATCTCAAGTGGTGGTTGTCCTTTTATGAGTCCTCTACCTGGTAAATTATCTATAGTCATACCTTGTAAATTACCAATTACATTTATATAGTCACTCTTGTCATTAAGATTGAGCGCTATATTATTCTTTATATTATTTGCAATTCTATATGATATACCAGTAACAGAACTTGTTGTCGCAACCATATACATTCCACAACTACTTCCATCTCTGCTATACATCTGTAAGAATTGATCCATATTTGGATATTGTTCAATAATTGGTTGGAAATTATCTATAAGCAAAACAATATTTGGCAATTTTTCTTTAGAGACATTTCTATATGCATCTATAGAAGTAAGTCCTTCTTTAGCCATCAATTTCTTTCTTCTATCTAATTCATCAGTAAGCATAGAGGCCAATTTATTAATCTTATCGTCATCGCCACTTACAGCAATGCCTCCAACATGTGGGAAGTCTTTAAATAAATTAAGACCACCACCACCAAAGTCAAGTGCGTAGATTGACACATTATCTGGGCTATACTGTGTAACCAAAGAAGTAATCAAAGTATATAATAATGTAGTCTTACCTGTACTTGGTGCACCATAAATTGCAGTGTTTCCTTTCTGAGCAAAATGAATATCAAGGTTAAATTGTGATTGTGTAGTTGGATCATCTACAAGTCCGATTATTGGTTTAATATCATAATCTGAGCCATGCCAAGTTGTACCATCAAATCCAGTTTTAATAAGTGATTTAAGTGATATAAGCTCAGGTAACTTGTTAACCCAGATTTGAAGGGCTCTACTCATCTCATTCTTAATTACATATTGATTTAAGTACTCAACTATTGATTCTATCTCACTCTTTTCAGCCTCATAGCCAAGACTTGCTTTCTTTTCAAAGCTCTTTTTATCTCCATAAATATCTACTACAGATACTGTCTCATCTAACTTATCACCATATTCCATATATGGATTATATGGCGCACCACTCCAATATGATTGTATCTCACTATATACTTCATCCTCGCCAACCTGTATATATGCTCTTCCAGGATTTGTAATTCTTGCAGCATCGCTATGATGAAGCATATCTTTACTATCTTGTGAATTGGCAACCTTTAAGCACCATCTAAAACGAGTGTTGGCATTCATCTTATCATCTATAACACTTGAAGGTTTCTGAGTAAGTAAAATTATATGTACACCTAAAGTTCTACCAATTGCAAATATAGAATTAACTGCTTGCATAAACTCAGGGAACTTTAACTTAAACTCTGCAAATTCATCTATAACTACAAAAAGATATGGCAAATCTTCTTTTGCCTTTCCTTCACGAACAAGTTTTAAATAATTAGAAATATTATTTACACCAT
>OMRR01000126.1 GCA_900313535.1 uncultured Eubacteriales bacterium | reverse complement strand
GGCAGCTCTTATACATGGACTAAAGTTTGTAGATGTATTTGTAAAAGGTCCAGGTACTGGACGTGAAGCTGCTATTCGTGCATTAGAAACGAATGGTTTAAAAGTTACTTCTATCATGGATGTCACTCCAATACCACATAATGGATGTCGTCCACCGAAGAGAAGAAGAGTATAAGGGAGGTTAGATTATGGCAGTAGATAGAGGTCCTGTTCTTAAAAAATGTAGAACACTTGGTATATCACCAGCAGTTCTTGGTCTTGATAAAAAGATTAAAGAAGATAGAAGCGGTAAGCAAAAAAAGAAATTATCAGAATACGGCTTACAACTTAGAGAAAAACAAAAAGCAAAGTTTATTTATGGAATATTAGAAAGACCATTTAGAAATTATTTTGCCAAGGCAGAAAAAATGAAGGGTCAAACAGGTGAAAACCTTATGATCACTTTAGAGAGAAGACTTGACAATGTTATATTCCGTATGGGTCTTGCACGTACTAGAAGAGAGGCAAGACAAGTTGTTGGTCATAAGCATGTATTAGTAAATGGAAAGACAATAAATATTCCTTCTTATTTGGTTAGCGCAGGAGATAAGATTGAGATTGCTGAGAAAGCTAAAGAGACAAAGAGATATAAAGAAATAGTTGATGTAACTGGTGGACGTATCGCACCAAGTTGGATTGATGCAGATGTTACAAATATGAAAGCTACTATAAAGAATCTTCCAACAAGAGAAGAGATAGATGTACCAGTAAATGAAATGTTAATTGTTGAGTTATACAGCAAATAATAGTTTCTAATTTTTAGCATTTCAAAAAAAATAAATATAAAGGAGTGGGACAGATGTTTGAAAAACCAAACGTTAATATTAAAATAGAAGAACAATCAGCCGACTTAAGTTTTGCAAGACTTACTTGTGAACCTTTAGAAAGGGGATATGGTACTACTCTTGGTAATTCTTTAAGAAGAATTATGCTTTCTACTCTTGAGGGCTATGCTGTTAGTCAGATAAAGATAGATGGTGTCCTTCATGAGTTTTCAACTATTGATGGTGTAAAAGAAGATGTTACTGAAATTATAATGAACATTAAAGATATTGCATTTAAGAATAATGCAAATACATATCAAGAAAAAATTGCCACATTATCATTTGAGGGTGAAGGCGTTGTAAAAGCTTCAGATATTAAAATTGATTCTGAAATAGAAATTGTAAATAAAGATTTAGTCATAGCTCACTTATCTGGAAAACATAGCAAATTAAATATGCAACTTGTTATAACTCCTGGTAGAGGTTATGTACCAGCAGAAAAGAACAAAGAACAGTCAAAAGGACCAGAATATATAATTATCGACTCAGTGTATGATCCAGTACAAAGAGTTAATATGAAAGTTGAGAACACTCGTGTTGGAAACCAAACTGACTATGACAAATTAACTTTAGAAGTTAAAACTGATGGAACTATAACTGCTAAAGATGCTATATCACTTGCGGCTAAAGTTTTATCAGATCATGCACAATTGTTTATTGAATTATCTGATATTGTAAATATGCCAACTATAATTAAGCCAGAAACTAATAAGCAAGAAGTTGATGAAAAAGAATTAAAGAGCATATTGGAACTTGAACTTTCAGTTAGATCATACAATTGCTTAAAGAGAGCAGGCATTAATACATTAGGTGATTTGCTTAAAATGTCATCTGAGCAATTAGTTAATGTAAGGAACCTTGGAAAGAAGTCTCTTGATGAAATCATGCAAAAATTAACAGATCTTGGTTATATCTTACCAGAGAATACTGAAGAAGATACTGAATAAAAATATTTATAGATAAGTCTAAAAAGCACTATAAAGGAGAAATGAAATGTCAACAGTAAGAAAATTAGGTAGAACTACAAGCCAAAGAAGAGCAATGCTTAGAAGCTTAGCAACTCAAGTTTTAATACATGGAAAGATTAAAACTACAGAGACTAGAGCAAAAGAAGCAAAGAAAATTGTAGAGCCATTAATAGCTCTTGCTTGCAAAGAAGCAGATAATTTTGAGACAGTTACTGTAAAAGCAAAGGTTGCAAGAAAAGATAAAGATGGTAATAGAGTTAAAGAAGATGTAAATGGTAAGAAAAAGACTGTTTACGATTTAGTTGATAAGACTATAAAGAAAGATAAGCCTTCAAGACTTGCTGCAAGAAGAAAGATGCTTTCTGTACTTTATCCAGCATCAAAACTTGAAGATGAGAAAAAGAAGAAATCAAAAAAATCAATTGATTTAGTTGCTAAACTTTTTGATGAATATGCACCAAAGTATAAAGATAGAAAGGGCGGATATACAAGAATAGTTAAAATTGGTCAAAGAGTTGGTGACCAGGCTATGGAAGTTTTGTTTGAACTTGTATAGGAGGCGTTTAATGAGAAAACGAATAATATGTTTTGTTTTGACCGTTATTTGTATAGTTCTTTCAGTAAGTAGTGTAGGTTTTTCTAAGCCACGTTGGGTTCAAAAAGGTGATAAATGGAAATTAGAGTTACACGAAGGTGGCGGAGACTATGTAGCTGACAGATGGAAGAGTTTATTTGAAAATGGTATAGACGAAAAAGTATATTATTTTGATTGGTATGGCAACATGGTTACTGGACCAATAGTCATTAATGGAAAACTATATGTATACGCAGACACAGGTGAAGCTGTCACAACTGGATTTGACATCAATGGTACTCACTACGATACAGATCCTAAGGGAATGGTTATAGGTTTACCACAGTTTTATGATTTATCAGCATATCCTGTAGCAGTTACATCTGCAAATTATACTAAAGTAACTATCGATACTGCAAGCAATGCAACATTGTATGAAGATAACAACATTGTACCAACTGCAGCTAAAGATTAGTATTTTATATTTTATTAATTTAGATTGCCGTCGATAAGACGGCATTTTTAATATATTGGAGGTGCATTATGCAATATAAAAGTGATATTGAAATTGCTCAAAGTGTGAAACCATTAAAAATTGATGAGATTGCAAAGGAAATTGGTTTAGATAGAGAATCAATTGAGTTTTATGGTGATTACAAAGCAAAGATTAAAAACTATGACAAAATCATTAATGATGATAAGATAAATAAAACTCCACTTGTGTTAGTCTCTGCAATAAATCCTACACCTGCTGGTGAAGGTAAGACAACGACAACTATTGGTATTGCTGATGCATTAAAAGAATTAGGGAAGAAGGTTGTGGTTGCACTTAGGGAACCTTCGCTTGGACCTGTATTTGGAGTTAAAGGTGGAGCTTGCGGTGGAGGATATGCACAAGTAATACCTATGGAAGATATCAACTTACATTTCACAGGTGACTTCCATGCCATAGGTGCAGCAAATAATTTAATAGCAGCTATGCTTGATAATCATATTTATCAAGGCAATGAACTTAATATTGATAAAGACAAAATAATATGGCATAGAGCAATGGACATGAATGATAGAGAACTTAGATTTATAACTGCAGGCCAAGGTGGCGATAAAGATGGTGTTGAAAGAAAAGACAGCTTTGATATAACAGTTGCATCGGAGATAATGGCTGTATTTTGCCTTGCATCTGACATAGATGATTTGCGTAAAAGATTGGGTAGAATTATAATTGCATATACAAAGGATGATAAACCAATAACTGTAGATGATATAAAAGCTACGGGGTCTGCGTTGGTGCTTTTAAAAGATGCATTTAAACCAAATTTAGTTCAGACCTTAGAAGCAACTCCTGTTATTATTCATGGGGGACCATTTGCAAATATTGCACATGGTTGCAATTCAATAATTGCTACAAAAACTGCATTATCATTATCAGATATTACTATTACTGAGGCAGGTTTCGGTGCCGATCTTGGCGCGGAGAAAT
>OMRR01000127.1 GCA_900313535.1 uncultured Eubacteriales bacterium | reverse complement strand
TGGCAAGTTTACAAAGACAAATGATATGAAGGAAGCATTTAAGGATGCTGATATAGTATATCCAAAATCATGGGCACCATTTAAGGCTATGGAGAAGAGAACAGACTTATATGGTAAGGGTGACATGGATGGAATTAAAGCACTTGAAAAAGAACTCCTTGCTCAAAATGCAACTCACAAAGATTGGGCTTGTACAGAAGAGATGATGAAATTAACTAAGGGTGGAAAAGCTCTCTATATGCACTGCTTACCAGCAGATATAACTGGTGTATCTTGTAAGGAAGGTGAAGTAGATGGTTCAGTATTTGACAGATATAGAGATCCACTTTACAAAGAAGCAAGCTTTAAGCCATATGTTATCGCGGCAATGATTTTCCTTGCTAAGTTTAAAGACCCAGTTGCTACACTTAAAGCACTTGAGTCAGCAAATAAGGCAAGAGTGCACGCATAGGATATATTTGTTAAGGAGTTAGTTATGAAACAATTAAAACAAATGACAATTTCGACTGTATTATTAGCTATTTTGATGATAGTAGTTGGTATATTATTTTTAGTGTCACCAATTCAATCATCAATTGCAACTGTAAGATGTATTGCAAGTTTATTAATTGCTATAGGAATAATAAATATTTATTCACATTTCAAATATAAACAACTTGAAATTGTATTCAATAGAAATGGATTTTTGATTGGAATATTTGAGATTATACTTGGTATATTTATGTTTAGACAGGAAGGATTTTCAATATTTGTATTTTCGGTAATGTTTAGTGCACTGTTATTTTTCTATGCAATAGAGATATTTGAGTATTCTATAACAATGAAAAAGATGAATGTTGATGGATGGCTTTTAACTATGATTTTGGCAATAATATTGATAATTGACTCAATCATATTAATGTGTATGCCACCTTTAGCATTTGAGACATTGACATTGTGGATAGCTTACTCGTTGATTTTTGTTGGAATATCTACATTGATAGGTATTTATAGAATTAATAAAACTGTTAATAATTATAAAACAAGTGTAGAAAACTATATTAATGAAGTAAAGAAAAGTTTTGGAGCGGTGTAAGGGCGCATATAGTGAATCCGTATTTATAAAATCGAACAGGTGAACAGGATAGTGAAGGAATACAATGAATAAAACTAGAAAAGTTATTTCTTGGATTTTAATTATCGCAATGTAGAAGCGACACAATACGATTTCGATGAAGAGTCTACAGTAGATGCAGGGGCGGAAATCATCTGTTCATCGTAGGGGCGAACGCTTACGGAGCCCGAATAAAATAAAAGGAGCGAGTTATGGATTACATTGGAAAAAGTAATTTAAGAGTAGACGCATATGCGAAGGTGACAGGAGCTGCAAAGTATGCTGCAGACCTTGCACCAAGAGATTCTTATGTTGCAAAAGTTTTGCATTCTACTATTTCAAATGGTGAAGTGGTAAGTATGGATGTAAGTGAGGCGAAGAAAGTCAAAGGAGTAATTGGAGTTTTCACTTGCTTTGATGTGCCAGATGTAGAATTTCCAACAGCAGGTCACCCATGGTCTACTGATCCTCATCATCAAGATATTGCTGATAGAAAACTTTTAAATAAGAGAGTTAGGCTTTATGGTGATGATATAGCTGCAGTTGTAGCAGAGGATAATGTGGCTTGCGATAAGGCACTTAGATTAATAAAAGTTGAGTATAAAGAATACCCAGTGCACACAGATGCTCGTTCAATGGTAAATGATAAAGATGCCCCAATACTTCATCCAAACTGGAGAAATGATAATGTCATTGCTCATACTTCATTTAAGTCAAGTGATGATTTTAACTATGATGAAGCAAAAAAGAAAGCAATTGCTGAATATGGAGAAGAAAATCTTATTGAAGTGGTAAAAAATGTTAAGACTCCAAGAATTTCACATTGTCATATAGAACTTCCCGTTTCTTATGCATATGTAGATGGAAATGGAAAAGTCACAGTCGTTGCTTCAACTCAGATACCACATATATGTAGAAGAGTTATAGCACAAGCTCTTGATATATCTTGGGGAAAAGTAAGAGTAATTAAACCTTATATAGGTGGTGGTTTTGGTAACAAACAAGATGCATTATATGAGCCACTTAATGCTTGGCTTTCAGTAAAATGTGGCGGCCATCCAGTAATTTTAGAGATATCAAGAGAAGAAACAATCATTGGTACAAGAACTCGTCACCCTATGGATGGTGATGTAAGAGGACTTGCTACTAAAGATGGTAAACTTTTATGTAGAGAACTTATTAATTATAGTACTAATGGTGGATATGCAGCACACGGTCATTCTATAACTGCAAAGTGCGCTGGCATTTTCCAAAATTTATACAAGAATCCACTTGGAGTAAATTCTGAAGCATTTACAGTATGGACTAATGCTCCAACAAGCGCTGCTATGAGAGCCTATGGTGTGCCTCAAGCTGTATCATTTGCAGAGACATTGACTGATGACATTTGCTTTAAAGGAGGATTTGATCCACTTAAGTTTAGAATGGATAATCTTTGTGATGAAACACTTAATGCAGGAGGTGTAGGATTCTATACTTATGGACTTAAAAAATGTCTTGAGATTGGCGCAGAAAAAATTGGATATGAAAAGAAGAGAGAAGAGTATAAGAATCAAACAGGACCTATAAGAAGAGGTGTAGGAATGTGTTGCTTTATTTATCAGACTGCAGTTGCACCTATAGCACTTGAAACTTCTTCTATAAGAATGATTTTAAATCAAGATGGTTCTATGCAGATTCAATCAGGTGCTACTGAGATTGGACAAGGCGCTGATACAGCATTTACTCAAATATGTGCAGAGTCTACAGGAATAACGCCTGATAAGATTTTTATAGTATCAAGTCAAGATACAGATGTAACACCATTTGATACTGGTGCATATGGGTCTCGTCAAACTTATGTAGCAGGAAACGCTATCAAAGAGTGTGGCAAATTATTTAAAAAGAAAATTTGTGAATATGCACTTACTATGGAAGAGGAAGAAAAAATTAAAGGCAAAAAATTAGAAGACTTAGATGTATTTGAAAATCATGTAGTAGATGCTAAGACAAAAGAGAAATTAGTTTCTCTTGAAAAATTGTCTACCACTGCATTCTATTCATTTACAAATAATCAACATATTACTGCTGAGAAAACAACAGATATACATACAAATACATTTGCTTCAGGTTGTACATTTGTAGATATAGAAGTTGATATGGCGCTTGGTCTTATCAATATTAAAGATATAGTTAGTGTACATGATTCAGGTACACTTATAAATCCAGCACTTGCTACGGCTCAAGTCCAT
>OMRR01000183.1 GCA_900313535.1 uncultured Eubacteriales bacterium | reverse complement strand
TAGTTGCTGGTATAGCTCAATCGGTAGAGCAACTGATTTGTAATCAGTAGGTTGACGGTTCAAGTCCGCCTACCAGCTTTATGAAGGTTTATAACCAACATATGGAGGCTTAGCTCGGTTGGTTAGAGCAATCGGCTCATAACCGATCGGTCCCGGGTTCGAGTCCCTGAGCCTCCATTAGGTAAAGAAGCAAAAGCTTCTTTATTTTTTTGCTAGAGGTTAATCAAATATAATGTGTAACAATAGTATAAATTAAGATTATTTAGGTGGCTTGACAAAATCGTCATTTTAAGATATTATTAGTAAGTTATGTAAGGCGATGTAGCCAAGTGGTAAGGCGTGGGTCTGCAACACCCTGATCATCGGTTCAAATCCGATCGTCGCCTTCTTTAAATACGGCGCCATGGTCAAGCGGTTAAGACATCACCCTTTCACGGTGGTATCACGGGTTCGATTCCCGTTGGCGTCACATGGTAATCGCCGTTAAGGCGATTTTTTGTTTATAGGAGAATTATTTAATGGAAATATTTATAGGAGAGGCGATAGGAACATTTGTTTTTGTTTTTTTTACCTTGGCTATAATATCCAATGTAATAAGTTTGGATAAGGGCAATGTAATGTCAGTGTTTGCCATTTCTATAGGAACAGGGATTGCATATCTTGTGCCTTGTATATTGTTTAGTGATTTGACTGGTGCACATTTCAATATAGCAGTGACAGCAAGCGTTTTCCTTTTAGGAATTTTAGATATTAAGTTGATCGGATATTATATATCGGCACAAGTATTAGGAAGTATAGTCGCATCTTTTTTATATGCAGTTTGCTTCAGAAGTAATCTAAAGAAATGTCGAGATGAAGATTTAAAAGTTAAGTTATATGCTGTAGTGCCGACTAGCAAAAATAATATTTTGAATTTTATTAAGGAAACAGCAGTATCATATATATTTATGTTTATGATTCTATTGATTACTTTTGTAGTGAAAGATTTGTCAAAAGGTGAAGTGTACATATTGATGTTTTTAGTAATTGCTTTACTCGGGATGGCATTTAACTATACAGTAGTTGCGTTTAATCCACTTAGAGATATTTTTACAAGATTGTTATTTGCACCTAGAGATATTAAATCACAAATTAGTAAAGTATATGTAGTGGTAACGATACTTGCGCCAATACTTGGGACAGTTCTTGCTACATTGACATATAAAATAATCCCTTGGGATAAGATAATGTAAGGAGAAAAATATTATGATGAATCCAAAGCAAGTAAAAATGGTAGCAGCTATTATAGCCATAATATTGGTAGTAGCTATGGTCGCTCCTATGATTTTAACTCATCTCATTGCAAAATAATTAAATGCAAGGTGTTTATGTTGATGGGTATGTGGGAAACTTAGGCACAAAGGTTTTGATTGAAAAGAAGTATGATGAATTAGTAAATTACTTCAGCGTTGAGTTTTTATACTTCCAGAAAAGAAAATTAGAAGACAGTATTTTGATTAAGGGCGGAATAGTTCCGTCTTTGTCTTTTTTTGATAACAAGTTGATTGATAAAGAAGAGATATCAAAAGGTGGTTTTTTGTCAGCTCTTTGGAAGATTTGCGATAGAAATAAATGGGGGCTTAAATATAATTTGAAAGAAGTTCCTATAATGCAGAGTAGTATAGAGATTGCAAACTACTTTGACTTAAATCCATATAGGCTTTTAACTAAAAGTGTCAACATATATGTTATAGATGATGTAGGGGTGGATATGGAGTCGTTTGCCGCTCACGTGGTTCGCAACGACGTAGGGGCGAACGCTTGCGGAACCCGTTTAGCGGAGAATACCATCTGCCCATTTGTAAAAATAGGTGAAATTGTTGATACAAAAAAGAGAGTGCGAATAGATGGAGAGGTAGAGGCATTTTTGACAAAGGATTATAAAGACGAGATAGATAAGGTGCTACCAAGATATACAAAAGAGGTAAATGGTGTCAAAATCTAATAGTAAAATTGATATGCTAAATG
>OMRR01000129.1 GCA_900313535.1 uncultured Eubacteriales bacterium | reverse complement strand
TAAGTATAGTTGCACCTATTGCGTCTCTCGCCATAAAAATAGCATCTTGCATATTTTTTCCTTCAGTTAATATATCTAAATCTGGAACTTCTACAAGAATGCATTTTTTTGTTTTTGTGAACAATACATTATACATTAACACCATAATTTAACCTCTACTATTTTATACCATTTCTTTTAAGTATTGCTTTTGCTAATATTTCATTTACTTCTCTATGCCTAGGTATCTTTTCAATGAATTTACCTCTAATATAAATATCGTGATTCCCACCATGCCTCGCAAATGAAAAGCCAGCATTAACTAATTTATTAACCAAATCCTTTTGTTTCATATAAGTATTATACACATTTTTGGCGCATTGTCAATCGTTAAAATAAAGTAAAGCTTAATAATATATCAAATAAAAAGAGCGGATAAAATTCTCCGCCCTGATCGTTCCTTGAAAACATTTATCTCTGTCCCCTATATTCCGCCACTTTTTCAAAAATTCTATATCGTTATAACATATTATTCTCTTTGTCTAGTATAAGTCCCACCTGTTCCAGTCAAATCAAGTGTAGCTTCCCAATTATAACTCCTAATTGTACTATCTATAGGATACCACTTTGCATACACTACGCTATCTTTATACATTTCCCAATTTATAATTTTTGTATTATCATCGTTTAATGCCCACTCAAATGGCTCACTAGGGTCTTTTTTCATTTCATCTGATACACAATATAGTTTATAGTTTTTGTCAATATCACTTGGAATTGCACCACTTACATCTACATAGGCTCCATCAACAAAAGGATAGTATGATAATACCATACAAAAGTCAGAAGGAGATAATGCTACCGATCCTCCAGTAGTCCAATATTTACAATTACATAATACAGGAGTCCATTTAATGATGTCATTTGCTTTGCCACAAAGCATAATACTGCCACTCCTTATGTTTAACGAAGGTTCTGGAAATACTAAAGTATCATCTATAACATCAATTCCTGCTCTCTCTTGTGTAATTTCAGAACTTCTTAAAGCCTTATCAATACAACCTGTCGTCCATGCAACAACACTGCTTCCGTCATTTGTATTATCAATAGCATACGCAGTTACATTACTATGGTGTGGCGAAAAATTAGTACTTGTACCTGATTGTGATGTATTTGGCAAATCATAACCATACCACTTATTACTTTTAGACCAATTGCCATATGTACTATCACTCCACCAACTTTTAATAGTTCTATTTGTATCGGGAATTCTACTTATTCTATGTACCCAATTTACATCATAAAGATTATCATATTGTATATCATTATAATCAACAATATATCTATAATCAAATGTTTGATTTCCAACGTCATTCAAATTTGCTCTTATTACAAATCCAGAATAATCAAAACTCCACATATCCTTCCAAGTAAAAGCAGGATTTTGAGCCCAATTTGATGTTCCAGCAAGTTGAGGCTTATAATAACTATTAAAATTGGTAGAATAATCTGCATCGTAACCTATATCGTTCAAATAGAGCAAATGTTCTGCACGAAATGTAGGGTTCTGATTCAATGCTATATAGTAATAATTATTATTTGATTTTGTGTGATGTGCCGAAAAGTTTAAACTAATATCATCTCTCCAATCCTTTGCTCGCCCTCTCCAAAAAACAGTGTCTCCGTCATTTACTATTTCTCTCTCAGTTCCAGCATTAACAACTAACCTTATATCATAATATGTCCCATATTTAGGTATATATTCATCATCATATACTACTGACACTGCAGTTGCATGATTATCTGCCGGGATACCTCTATTATGCAAATTTGCATGTAAAGACCATTTCATAAATCTATAATCTACAGAAGGAACAAAGTTTTTTGCTATCACATAATTCCTATTTGAATTCCAAACATTAACTTTTACTTCCTTCGACATATTTATGCCTGCCAAATAACTTGCTATTGCACCATCAATCTTATTGTCTATACTAGTATTATATTGATCTATTTGAGCTTGAAAGTTGTTTTTCAAACTATCAAACTCAGCTTTAGTTATAAATGCCGAACCATCATTATCACTAACTACAGCAGCAAAACTCTCTATACTTAAAAGAAGCACTAATAATAGTGCCTCCAATCTTTTTATCAATCTTATCCCTTTATTCATTTCAATTTCTTCGACCTGCGGGCTCGCAGTGAAAAGCCCCTACAATTACCCCATAAACAGCGTATTTACAAAACTTCTAAACCGTAGTCATCTATTCGTTGCTTTAGTTTATCCATTTGATGACCCCCTTTGGTTTAGGATGTTTGTACAGGACCACCACCAAGAAATTTAAAAAGATATGGGGTCGGTATAGGTGGTCTTTTTCACCAAAAAATTTTAAGCCAAATTACCAAATAATTTATTGACAATTTACCAATATTTGATAGAATATTTGTATGGAAAAATATCTAAAACGAGTTGCAGATAAGATTTTACAGAAAAAGCTCCTTTCAAAAGGTGCTGTGCTAATTGAAGGTGCGAAGTGGTGTGGCAAAACAACTACAGCATCTATGCAAGCAAAGAGTATTCTCTATATGCAAGAACCAAATAAGGTAAAGCAAAATCTTGAACTTGCAGAAATTAAACCATCAAAACTTTTGGAAGGAGAAGTACCAAGACTAATTGACGAATGGCATATGGCACCAACACTTTGGGATGCCATTAGATTTGAAGTTGACAAGCGAGATAAATTTGGACAGTTTATATTAACAGGTTCCTCTTTACCACCCGACTCATCAAAAATCTATCATAGCGGAACTGG